>CANHJH010000019.1 GCA_947460365.1 Sphingobacteriia bacterium
CCTTGAAGTCCAATGGTAAGCTGTGTCATTTTTGCCATACCAATTAAGCGCCCTTTTTCATATACTGCTCCATTACCTAAAGCAGCACCAATACCTATTGCTCCTTTTCCTATACTAGGAAATATGGCATATCCATAGGCATTATTAAATAAACTTTTCATTAAACCATCTGTAGCAATAAATGCATCTTTTGCGGTTTTACTGTCTTGTACTACTATTTTGTCTCTGCTCCCTTTTTGTGAATAAGCCGACAAAGTATAAACAAGTAAAAACCAAACCAGTAAGGTGGTTTTTAAATTTTTAAATTGAATCTTAAACATGCAATTTGATTTAGACAATAAAACTACTGGATAATACAGCGTCAAAAACTAATTGTGGTCATCCAAAAAAACAACCCGCCGTGGTAAACTGGCGGGTTCTAAAATTAACACAGAGAGAAAACGATCGTATTTAAATTTAAACAATCTTGTTTAAAAATTACTTTATTTAAAGTATTTAGTGATACCGGGAACTGCAATCGGATAAAAACCGTCCGCATTAGGTAATACAGGCGGCTCCGCATTAAAATCATATACTTTAGGATGAATATCTATACCTGAATTAATGGCTTTATCCCACTCAATTAACTGACCACTGTAGGTAGCCATTCTTCCCATGATAGAGGTCATGGTACTTTTCGCACCATTTTCTGCATCAGCAAATTTGTATTCTCCTTTGGCAATAGCAGCAAACAACTCATCGTGTTCTGTTTGATAAGGATTTTTTTCTTCTTTAAAATCAAACTGATACAATGATTTACCGGTATGGTCTTTTATAGAACCAGCCCCACATGCAATTTTACCTTTAGTACCTACAAATAGCTCATCTACCTTACTGGTAGTACCGGGTATATGACGACACTGACTGTTTAATATAGATCCATCGGCATATTCAAACTCAACATAATGGTGATCAAAAATTTCACCATGGTCTTTGCCCTTTCTTACTTGTCTGCCACCAAGTCCATGCGCCTTAATTGGATAACCACCTTTGAACCAGTTGATCGCATCTAAATTATGAATGTGTTGTTCTGTAATATGATCACCACAAAGCCAGTTAAAATAATACCAGTTACGCATTTGGTATTCCATTTCTGTTTGATTGTATTTTCTTGGTCTAACCCATACTCCATCATTATTCCACCAGGCTTGCATAGATACAATATCACCAATTAAATCTTTTCGCTTAAATAACTCGCGATAAGAATTTTGATAGTGTCTTTGAAGCCCAACTACCACATTTAGTTTCTTTTGTTTGGCGATAGCTGCAACAGCCAATACTTTTTGAACACCTGCCGGATCAGTAGCTACCGGTTTTTCCATGAATACATGTTTTCCCTTGTTAATAGCTTCTTCAAAATGTATTGGTCTGAATCCCGGAGGGGTTGCTAATATAACAACATCGGCCAATGCAATCGCTTTTTTATACGCATCAAAACCACTGAATCTGCGCTCTTCCGGTACATCTAATCGTTTTGCTAACTCACCAATACTGTTGTTTATTTCTTCGGTTAAAGCGTTATGGCAATTTTCAATATTGTCTTTAAATGCGTCAGCTAACGCTACAATTTTTACATTTTGCTTGCTCGATAAGGCTTGCATAGCTGCACCGGTACCTCTTCCACCGCAACCTACTACTGCAACTTTAATAACATCATCTGCTCCGGAGAAAAAGTTTGCACGAGACAATAATGGAGTGGCCATAAGCCCTCCGGCTATAATGCTCGCATCTTTCACAAAATCTCTTCGTGAATTATTTTTGTTTGAATTGTTCAGCATAAAAAGGATTTAGGTTTAAAGGTTAAGGTTTATTTTAAAAAATTCTTCAACTTGTTCTTCAGTGGGTTGATTTAATGGACGAACCAATCTAAAGCCAACTTGCTTGGCTTCGGTGAGCCACCATTTACTTTTAGGAATTTGCGGATCGCGTCTGTTCCAAATAGGATCAGAATGCAATCTTTTAGTGCTTCGCACATCAGATGCAATGTCTTCAAAACTGCCGCCCCTCAAGGACTTAGGGTATTTTGCTTTTTGAGGCAACACCATCGGATCGTTACTTTGATAATTGGAATATGCTTCGGCATAATAATGATCTAATGTCCATTCAGCAACATTCCCCAACATATCATACAAGCCCCAATTGTTGGGAAGTTTTTGTCCCACCGGATGATATTTGTTTTTACTATTTTTTACATACCAGGCGTATTTATCAATTAATGTTGAATCATCTCCCCAATAATATTTAGAGGTAGTGCCTGCTTTACATGCATATTCCCATTCTGCTTCTGTAGGAATTCGATAAAATATTTTTGTTTTTTGGTATAACCATTTACAATACATTAATGCAGCAAGTTGCGACATGCTGTTGGCAGGATAGCCTCCTTCCTTTCCCATGCCCCAGGTTAGATCTACATATTGTGGACTAGGTCTGGTGATGGCATCTACTATATTATTCTGACTGGTAGATTCATCTTTTAAATACACATCAAACTCATCACGGGTAACTTCAAATGCACCCATCCAAAAAGGAGAAATGGTAATTTTTTTTTGCGGCGACTCATCAATATGTTCTTTAGTATTATTGGTTGAGCTACTACCCATTAAAAATGATCCACCTTGTATAGGAACCATTTTAAAATACAATCCGGAACCGGGCAGTAATTGATTATAAGCAGAAAAATTAGTTTGCGAATAAATTTCTTGAGGTGTTACAGCAAAAGTAAAGAGTGCCAAATATACAAAAGGCCAACGCAATCGTTTCAAAGCAATATGGTTTAAAGAAGTTAAGTTAATAAAAATAGTTATTCAATCCTCTTGTTTTGTAATAAACTATTTTATTTCTTTTTTTAACCGCTAGTAACATCTCCGCATTTCGTGATTCAACCAATTGAATGGCTTGCTTAACTTCTAACACGCTGCAAGCGGTTGCTAACCAATCTGCTAACACGCCACTACTCGCTATTACAGTCACATTCTTCATGGTTGTTAATCCATAACCACTAATAGGATTGATTATATGTGAGTACCTAATTCCATTATAATTAAAAAATTGATATACATCACCGGAAGTAGCCACTGCTAAATTTTTTATATGCAACCGTTTGTTTAAAATTTTTTCGCGTTTGCGAGAAATATTAACTCCAATAATCCAATCATTATTTTCTTCTGCTGGCATGCAAGTAACTATTTTACCTCCCGCATCAATCATCGCCTCCTTAACCCCATTCAACATTAAATAATTCAATACTTTTTGTGCTACATATCCTTTACCTAAACCACCTACATCTAAGCGCATGTCTTTATGTGGTAAAAAAACAGTACTGTCTTTTTCATTAATTTTTATTGAAAGAAAATCAATGAGTTGTTTGGCTGAATCTACAATAGCCTTAGTAGGAAACACTTTTGTTGTACGAGAAGTTCGCCACAAAACACTTAGGGGCCCTATAGCAATATTATATGCACCATTACTTTTATGGTATGCTTCTGTTGAAATGTGCAGCATATCTAACATCAAAGCAGAAACTTTACTGGGCGATATGCCTGCAAGTTTGTTAATATTACTTATTTCACTGGTACTATCGTAGTCACTGAACACATGAATCAATGAATCAATCAATGCAAAACAATGGTTCGACAAACTATTTGCGGTTGCAGCATCAGGTGCAACAAATACCAGGTTGAGCGGAGACCCCATTTTATCTCCCGTAAAGGCATATCGCTTTTTTTGAGCACACACCGTAAGTGTGAACAAAGTAAATAATCCAAAAAACAAAACTAAATGCTTCAAACTTGTTCTTTTTAATACTTATGCCTAAATTTAAATCATTAAATATGAACACATCCTGTAAAGAGCCAGATAGATACTTTGCATACCATCCGCAAATGTATATCGGGCGAATACGATGTAACCATTCAATTCAAAAATAAAAAACATACACAAATGGAACGCAGAAATTTTTTGAAAAAAAATATGCTAGTTGGCGGCTCAATACTTACCGCAAGTGGTATATGGGCCAATGCTAATAATAGTCAAACGAGTGATTTAATAAAAGAATCACAACCTTTTAAATTAAATTATGGCATTCATGATGGTATGTTATCTGCTTTAGCCGGCGATTCATTTATTGAACAAATAAAGTTTGCACATAGTATAGGATTCAGAGCAATTGAAGACAATGGTATGATGGACAGAACGCCTGAAATGCAACAAAAGATTGGCGATACACTTCGTGAATTAGGAATGAGTATGGGTGTATTTGTATTAAACTTTGATCATTGGCCCGTAAAAACTTCTTTAACTAGTGGAAGTAAAGAATGGAGAGAAAAGTTTTTAGCTGCTTGTAAAGAAGCCGTTGCTGTAGCCAAAAGATGCAATGCAAAACATATAACGGTAGTGCCAGGAAATTATGCGCGTGAATTAAGTATGCAAATGCAAACAGCCAATGTAATAGAAGCATTAAGGCCGGGAATAGAATGGTTGGCGAAAAACAATTTAATTGTAGTATTAGAACCGTTGAGTGATACACCCGATTTATTTTTGCGATACTCCGATCAAACCTATGCAATTTGTAAAGCCTTGAATAGTCCGGCATGTAAAATTTTGTTCGATATATATCATATGCAACGCAATGAAGGCAATCTAATAAAAAACATAGATGCATGCTGGGATGAGATTGCCTACATTCAAATAGGAGATAATCCTGGAAGAAATGAACCGGGCACAGGTGAGATTAACTATAATAATGTTTTCAAACACATACACGCTAAAGGTTATAAGGGTGTATTAGGAATGGAACATGGCGTTGCAGGAAGCGGAAAAGAAGGAGCGCTTGCATTAATAGAAGCGTATAAAAAAGCAGATAATTTTTAATGTAGTATCCATCCTAAAATCTTTTCATCCAACCTAAATTAAAGCATGTTTAAAAAGTCCTTCTGCATAATAGGAATTTTATTAATTGTATTATCCGGTAATGCGCAGCAAAAACCCAACATCATCTTTATATTAACAGACGACATGGGGTATGGAGATTTAAGTTGTTATGGCAGTAAAAATACACATACCCCATTCTTGGATCATTTAGCTACGAATGGCTTTAAATCTACCGGATTTATGGTGGTGTCTCCATCCTGTACCCCATCCCGTACTTCATTTTTCACAGGAAAATATCCTACCAGAACAGGATTGGTTTATGCAATTCCGCCCGGGTCAAAATTATCCTTACCTATCGGTGGAAATACTTTGGCAGGGTTTTTAAAAAATGCCGGATATGCAACCACCATGATTGGCAAATGGCATATGGGTGATAAAGGTGTACAAAGTTTACCCACCGCACATGGTTTTGATTCCTATTTTGGATTGCTTTACAGCCACGATTATAAATTGCCCTATGTTGTTACCGATACGGTATTAAAAATTTATAAGAACACAACCCCATTTCTTCTTCAACCCAAAGACAGTAATTTAACAGAACTGTATACCAAAGAAGCGGTTCAATTTATAGAAAAGCAAAGTGCAAAACAGCCCTTTTATTTATATCTGGCACACAATATGCCCCATTTGCCATTGGCTTCTTCCACTGCTCACCAAAACCGATCTAAGGGCGGGTTATATGGCGATGTGGTAGAAGAAATTGATGCCAGTACGGAGCGCATTGTGGCAGTATTAAAACAAAAAAAACTACTCGATAACACCCTCATAATTTTCACGAGTGATAACGGACCCTGGATAGATTTTCCCGCACGAATGGCATCCGATGGTTTTACGCAGCCCAATCATGTAGGAAGTACCGGTGTTTTTAGGGGTAAAAAAGCCCAAACTTATGAAGGGGGGCATCGTGTACCCTTTATTGTATATTGGAATAAAAAAATTAAGCCATCAAGCAATGATCAACTCATATCATCATTAGATCTATGGCCTACTATTGCCAATGTACTTCAACAACCAATGCCTGCGGCGGATGTTTTTGATGGTGAGTCTGTTTGGAATACCATCACCAATAACAACAGCAGCAAACCTCACCAACCAGTATATTATCTTAATGATGGCAACGTAGAAGCGGTTAGAAACGGCGATTGGAAATACCGAAAAACAATTAAAGCCGGAGAACAGCTTGAAGAATTATTTAACTTAAAAACAGACCCTTCCGAAAAAAACAATGTATTTAATCTGCAACCGAAAATTGCTAATAGTATGGCAGCATTGCTCAACCAATACCCTAAATAGCCTACAATCTTTTAATTATTCAAAAAGGCAAAAAAAAGCATGTGCAGCACTCACTCAAAATATTTAGTGTTGCAACAACAAAAAGGCATGCTTATTGTTATAAGTAGATTAAACAGAAGATTATGAGTTTATTAGAAAAATTAAATTGGAGATATGCGTCCAAAGCAATGAATGGTCAGGTTGTGCCTCAGGAAAAAGTGGATAATATTATAGAAGCGGCAAGATTAGCGCCTACCTCTAGCGGACTTCAGCCGTTTGAGGTATATGTAATTACCAATCCTGAAATCAAAGAAAAAATCAAAGGAGCGGCATACAATCAGTCTGTTGTTACAGATTGTTCACATTTGTTGGTATTTGCAGCATGGGATACCTATACTGCCGAAAGAATCAATCATATGTTTGATTTAACCAATGAGAAAAGAGGGTTTACTAATGAGGGATTTGAAGCATATCGAAAAAATTTATTGGCCAATTATACTGCAAAATCTGCAGAAGACAACTACCAACATGCTGCCAAACAGGCATATATTGCTTTCGGAATGTCTTTAGCAGCTGCAGCATTTGAGGGAGTAGATGCTACACCTATGGAAGGATTTAATCCTGCTGCCGTAGATGAAATCCTTGGATTAAAAGCAAAGGGACTTAAATCTACCTTGCTATTGCCATTGGGTTATAGAGATGTAGAAAAAGATTGGTTAGCCGGTTTGGTTAAAGTACGTAAAAGCAATGAGGACTTTGTAACAGTAATCAAGTAATCAACCCGCTATATTGTTTTTTTGAAAGGATAATTACCCGTAACAAGGCAATTATCCTTTTTTATGTTGATAATGTTTACCTGTCATTGAAGCAAAAAACGGTTGCAAAGCGCTTATATAAATTTTTCAATAAAGTATACCAATGGTATAATACATTTGTATAAACTGCATGTATGAAAAACATTGTTCTTCAGATTTTCCTTTGGTTACTACCAATTATAGTGGTTGCACAACCGCAAGAAAATAACGCAACCAAGCAACTAACTATTTTGTATACCAATGATTTACATGCACATGTAAATGCTCAAAAACTTGATTGGATAAGTGAAACGCATAAGATTGGAGGTTTTGCAAATATTGCCACCTTGGTAAAAAAAGAAAAAGCGGCCAATGCCCATACCGTTTATTTTGATGCAGGGGATTATTTTACCGGCCCCTATATTAGCTCACTTACCAAAGGAGCAGCAGTAATAGATGTAATGAATCATCTTTCTATAGATGCAGCATGTATAGGCAATCACGAGTTCGATCATGGCTGGCAAAATGTTCCTTTGCAACTTAAAAAAGCAACCTTTCCTATACTCAATGGAAATATTTTTGTTAAAAAAAGTCAAAAGCTACTTTGGAATTTTCCATATAAAATTATTGTGAAGAATGGAATTAGAATTGGGGTAATTGGATTACACGGTCAATTTGCTTTTTATGATACCATATCCGATGAAATGATTCAGGGAGTTGAAGCAAGAAACGAAGAAAAATATTTACAACAATATATTAATGAGTTAAAAGGCAAAACAGATATTATTGTATTGCTGATACATGAGGGAATTCCAGGCCGACAATCATCTAAGGGAACAGCAGATGTGGGTCGTAATCTTAAAAAAGATCTAGAGCTGGCACAAAACGTAAGTGGAGTAGATGTTATAGTAACCGGCCATGCACATCAGGGAACACCGGAGGCATTAATTTCTAACGGTACTATAATTGTTTCTACAGATGCGTTAGGCATGCAACTGGGTAAGTTAAATATTACTTATGATGCCAATCAAGATAAAATTATTGCCTACGAGAACAAGCTCGATTATATATACGATGATGAGGTAGAAGACGATTCTGCTACACTGGCAACTATTCAAAAATGGGAAAAGAAATTGGCTGCTGTTACAGATGAAAAAATTTGCACGTCTCCGGTTAAGTTATTTAGATCTTATGGTGAGGAATCATTACTGGGCAATATGGTTGCAGATGCTATGTTGAGCGCGCACCCTACCTACGACTTTGCATTAGTGAATAGCGGTGGTTTGCGCCAAGACGTAGAAGCAGGATCCATTACATTGGGTAACCTTATTTCTGCTTTTCCATTCCCCAATACCAACATATTATTAGAGATGAAGGGTAAAGATGTGCTTGATTTATTTGAACATGCAGCTTCCTTAACCAATGGCATCTTGCAAGTTTCAAAAGGTGTTGAATTCTTGTACAGTGAATCGTTACCGGTAGGTAAAAGAGTAGTGTCGTTAAAAATAAAAGGAGCGCCGTTGCAGCTTAATCAAACCTACAAAATAATCACTTCCAACTTTATGGCCGACGGAGGTGATGGCTATTTTGCATTTAAAAAAGCCACGCAAAGAAAAAACACCCAAGAATTTATTTTAGATGCAATGGCTAAGTATTTAAAAACATTTAAAGTGTATAACCCAGCATTAGAAGGAAGAGTAAAAGCAGGTAATTAATTAATTAAACAGATACTTTTTATCAGTACCATTTGCTTAACAACTTGTAATATTATTATAACAAAAATGTTTATGAAAGAAGCTATAAAAAAGATTGCGCAACATCCTAAATATTAAACCAGCAAACTTTATACAGCCATTAAAAATCATGCAGCAAGCTTAACAAACTATGCCTAGGAAACGCCGTTGCAAGCCAGTCATCTTTACGCATAATTTGTTACCGAAGCATCCAAATTCAGCGTGCAACATAAGTTAAGTAATTTAATGAAGAAAATAAACTGCTTAAAATAAGTGGTTAACCCTTCGGATTAAGATTGCTATATAGATTTTTTATTTATCTTGAGGTGCTAACTTTCATATGAAAGGAGCCATCATTACAGTTTGCGGAAGTAAAGCAAATAAGTATTTAGGCTCATACCATGCAATTATTAAATAACTATAGAATTTTACTCAATGAACAACAGCCTCTTTTCTAGCAAAAAAAAATCAAATAGCCATTCCTTTAAACTAATTGCATTTGTTACGCTTGTTTTCTGTTTTATCTCTACAGTAAAAGCGGCTGATGACAATGCCATAATTGGTCGTTGGGATCTTTCTATTAATTTAGGAGACAGGGTTTCCCCATCTTGGTTAGAGGTAAAACTATCGGGGGTAAAAACCTTGGTGGGGTATTTTGTAGCCGATGGCGGAAGCGCTCGTCCAATTTCACATGTACAAATAAAAGACGGCAAAATATTTTTCTCTATTCCACCGCAGTGGGAAAGACAGGATAAGTATATGGAATTTACTGCTGTTTTAGAAAACGATCAATTAAGCGGAACGATTATTAGCAGCAATGGTAAGAGTTATAATTTTACCGGCGAAAGAGCTCCTTTGTTAAAAAGAACCAAAGCGCCGGTTTGGGGAAAGCCCATTCGTTTATTAAATGGCAAAGACACAAAGGGTTGGCATGCTTCCGGTGCAAACAATCAATGGGAAGTAATTAAAGGCGTGTTAACCAGTCCTAAATCGGGTTCCAACATCATCACCGATCAAAAATTTGAAGATTTCAAATTGCATATCGAGTTTCGTTATCCTGCCGGCAGTAACAGTGGTGTTTATTTAAGAGGTCGTTATGAAGTGCAGGTAGAAGATAATATTGGCAAAGAGCCTTCCACAATTTATTTAGGGGCTGTATATGGTTTTTTAACTCCAAATGAAATGGCGGCAAAAGCTCCGGGAGAATGGCAATCTTATGACATCACTTTAGTTGGTAGAAGAGTAACTATTGTTGCTAACGGCAAGTCGATCATTACCGATGCAATTATTCCGGGCATTACCGGTGGTGCGTTAGATAGTAAAGAAGGAGAACCCGGACCCATTATGTTACAGGGAGATCATGGCCCGATAGAATACCGAAATATTGTTATCACCCCCGCGAAGTAAAAACGATGTCTCCAGAAATACCGGCAAAAAAAAGAATAGTGCAGTTTGATGAGTCCATCAAACAATCGTTACAGAATTTTACAGCAATCCATGGTCAAGTGGTGGTGCATGTAAATTTCATCAGTAACGACTGGCAATATTCCGGTATAAGAATTTGGCCGTCCACCTATTTAATTGCACATGAGTCGGATCATAAAAGCAAAATATTAAATGTAGTTAATATTAACTGGTATCCTACTTATATGCAATTAAAAGGGCCGGTTACACCTTTTACACTAATTTTTGAAGGCCTTCCTAAATCTTGTACGCAATTCGATTTGGTGGAAGAAATTCCGCAGGCCGGTGGTTTTGAGTACCTCAATATAAAAAGAAATCAATCCGATATTTATCATATCGAGTTGAGTTAGTTGCCTACTAAGTGAAACGCTGTTTGTCTGCCATTGATGTATCTAAAACCTGTTTCATCAAAATATCCGTCTTGCTCTAACATAATGCGTATGCTTTTGTTCCATTCTTTAATTTGAAAAGCGGCATTTAGTTCAATAGAGTAGGCTGTATTATAGTGGGTAGGAAAATCACCACTTCCTGGAACGCCGCCTTGCTGATCCCATAAACCAATAGTTGGCCCGGCTGCATGTCCATGAAATCCAATCGGGTGCGTATAAATAGTAGCATCTATATTTTCTTTTTTAGCTACTGCCAATGCATCTGCTAAAATTTGATTGCCCGATTTATTCAGTTTATATTGTTCAGTTAATATATCCTGTAATCTATTTGTTTTGGTTAAAGCTACTTTTAAAAATTCAGGTGCATCTTTTTCATCGGGTCTTAAAACGTAAGCATGTTCCTGAATATCGGTATTTAATCTTAAGTAAGTAATACCAAAATCAACATGCAGTAAATCTCCTGCTCTAATTACTTCAACGCCATTATAACCTTTGTTGGAAAAGGCTTTTAAGTGATCAAACTTCACTGAATCGTTGCGTTGAATTTCTACTGATGGATGAAACCAGGTGCTTAAACCTAAATCCTGAATTTTTTGGCGAAACCACCACACCAAATCTTCGCTAGTGGTAATACCCGGTGTAATTACTTTGCTACTAAATCCTTCTGCAATAATTTTTTTACTAATGCTAATGAGTTGGGGATAGAATTGCATTTCACGTGCAGTTCTGGTTTCTAACCAAGCAACAGCCAATGGTTCAGCAGACACTACTCTTTGTTTATATGCAGCAGGCAGTGTTTTAATGAATGTGTCATATTCTGTATGATCTAATCCATCGGCATGGCCAAAATCTACAGAGGTATTAACAGCAATTTTTTTAGGTTGATGTTGTTCTACCAATGCAGTTAAAGCATCCCACTGATTGGGATGTTTTTTCATGTCCCATGCAGCTAAAATTTGATCACCTACATTATACCTCGCAATGGCCGACTTAGTTAAAGTTTTTGTTTGTGGGTTATAGTAAAACACCAGCATGGTTCTTCTTCGCGCACTTAACCAGGTGGCAGGCAACATCGTTTTTATAATTGGATCCTCATTGTATTCTCTGGTAATCAATACCCACATATCAATGTTGTTTTTTTCCATTAATTGTGGCAATAAATTATTTAGTCTATCGGCAAGCACTTCATCAATTACTTTAGCCTGCTCTTTTAAAGGCAAAATTTGTGCTGAACTATTCAGCGAAAGAAGTACGAAGATTAATACAACAAGACGTTTCATTTATATATTTTTTTAATTTTGATTGATTAATCGATAGATAAATACGGCAGAGCGTTTCATTAGTTTAAGATATTCAGGAACATTCAACACTTCGCCGGGAGCGTGTGCGCCTTTTCCTGAAGCACCCAAACCATCTAAACAATCCACGTATGCTGCAATATAGGAAATATCTCCGGCTCCTCTGCTACCCGGATTGCCGGGAACTACATTTCCATATCCTAATGCTAAATTGGTTTTACTTAGTTCAGCTGCTAAAAACTCATTTCCTTTAGTGGGTTCCATAGCAGGTATGCCATCGGTAAATTGAATGCTGGCCTTTGTTCCCGGAAGATTTTGCTGCGTAATAGCTAACATCGTTTTTCTGGCATTAGTCTTTTGTGCTTCAGTTAAAAAACGCAAATCGCCAATTACCACAGTTTTTGGAGAAATGATATTGGTTTTACCTGATGCAGTGCCTTCTTGGGCTGCTGCATTTACCGCTACTTCGGAACCACCAATAAATAAGCCGGGATTGAAAGTGAGGTATTGTTCTTTGCTTAATGTTTCCCGAAAGGAATTAACAATTCGGCTGGCTTCATAAATTGCACCATATCCTCCGGAAGAAAACACCCCGGCAGAATGCCCTTGTTTACCTTCTACCTCTAACTTCCAGCTACTCGAACCTCTGCGAGCTGTGGCAATAATGTTTAAGCCAATCGCGCCCTCATAGCCCAATGCGATATCATGTTCTTTTGCACGCGCAATAAAATCAGCGCGACTAACTTCTTTTGGTGTGCCGGCATTTTCTTCATCACCGGTCATGTAAATAGTAATGGTAGTTTCTTCCAATAAATTCAATTGATGCAATGCTTTCATAGCCGCTATAATAATTACATCACCCCCTTTCATATCATTAATACCCTGTCCAGTTATTGTTGAGTCGTTTATTTTGGTAAAAGGATTTTCGGGCATATCGGGTTCAAAAACCGTATCAAGATGCCCTATTAAAAACAACTTCTTGCCCTTTTTTCCTTTTCTATATGCTACCAAATGTCCTGCTCGTTTTAAAGAATCAGGCAACTTAATCCATTCAATGGTAAAGCCCAATTGCATTAATTCATTGGCAAAAACATCTCCAACCTGCTTTACACCATTAACGTTAAAAGTCCCACTGTTAATATTTACGACCTTCTTTAAAAGCGCCATCATATCAGTGTAATTCTTTTCAGTTTGCAACACAATTTTTTGCTCTTCTGCAGAAAGATTCTGTGCGCTGGAACAATTAAAAACAACAATTAAAACAAGTAATAAAAATAATTTTTGCATGAATTCTTTTTAAAACAGCACTAAAAATTTAAAATCAGTTCTGCTACAATTTCAGGTACTTCTTCATTGGGCGCATGTCCCACATCCTGAAGCACAATCAATTTACTACCTTTTATGTATTTTTCAAATAAGTAAGCATTTGCAACCGGTATTAAAGAGTCTTTTTCTCCCCAAATTATTAAAGTAGGGCAAGTAATTGTAGAAAGCTTTTTGTAGTCGAGTTTTTTTCTGTTATTAAATAAACTAACTAATGCTTTTCGATTCCCTTTTCTGATGGCCATATCATGATACCGATCTACTAATTCTTGTGTAACTAAACTAGTATCACCATACACACCGTCTAGGCTTTTTCTTATGATAAATTTTGGCGTGATGTATTTAATTAAATTATTTAATACCGGAATAGCAGCCAACCTAAAACCTAAAGTAGCATTTAAATTATGATCGGGAAAGCCCGTTGCATCTATTAAAAAAAGTTTTCTCACTTTGGTAGGATGCGCAACAGTATAATACCAGGCAATGCCACCACCTAAAGAGTTCCCCCCAATATCGCATATGGGAACATCTATAAACTTAAAAAAGGTGGCTAAAAATTGAGCGTAATAACTGCAACTGTATTCGTTTTCTTCGTTAGCTCCGGTTAAGCCAAAACCGGGCAAGTCGAGTGTAATAACCCGCCTGTATTTTTTTAATGAATCCACTACTTTTTCAAAAGTTTGCAAAGAAGAAGATGTACCATGTATTAAAACCAATGGAACAGAATCACTTCGCAAACCTTCATCTCTGTAATGAACGTTCATTCCATATAAAGAAATAAAACGCGAGTTATCATTGGTGTATATTGGAATTAAATCTTCTACCGACCTATCGGGCTGATAAAAAATTGCGAATAATCCAACCACTAGAATCAATAATCCAACGAAGATGTTTTTAATTTTAGGCAAAAAAGTACTCATTTAATTTTAGTTAACATTTATTTATTCCAAACAGCACCAATTCCTGCTTTCCAAAACAATTGATTGATGTTTGGTATTTGAATATTTAATAAGTCTTCCCCTCTTTTTTTAAGTTCATCCCATGTTGCATTTAATTCATTAATTCTCTCTACAGAAGGGGTACTTAAAACAGGAATATCGCTTTGTATATGGTTCATGGCAAACATATAATTCGCAGTAAACTTATTCGGAAAGTTTTCTACATCATCATACGCAGTAGATTTTCTTTGGATCATTTCTTCATCCCAATCTTTTAATTTTTTTATGAGAAGAGTGGCATCATTGCTCACTGATTTTAAACTTTCCTGATTCAGTAAACCGGCAAAAATAGTTTCTAATTGTAGTCTTTTAGTATACAATGTATTTACTAAAGTATGCATAGCCGTTACATTTTTTTCTACCGCACTTGTAAAAACATGAAACTTTTTATAATCCTCTGCACTTACACCATAAAAAGGATTGGGTAAAATAGCGGCAGCCGTAAAGCTTTGCTGATTACCTACTTTTAAGGTATATGAATATTTTCCGGGAATGGCTTTGTGGCCTCTATAGCTACTTTCTATATATACATTCGGAACGCCCGGTAAGGTTGGATAATGCATGTTCCACACAAAACGATTCAGCCCTTTATTGGTAGATAGGGTGGGCGTTTCATTAGGGCCACCATCGTATTTTTTAAAGGTGGTATCCGCTTTAGAACTAAACAAGGCAACAAAATTTCCTTCCGCATCTTTAATCTCTAATTGAACCACTTCCTGGTCTTTTATTGTAGGAAGTTGGTAATATAATACCACGCCTGTTGCCGGGTTTACTCCTCTAAAATCGTTGGTGCCGCTGATGTTTGGGTTATTGGCATCTAGCTCACTACCACCTGTAACAAGATAGGTGTCTGCAGGCTGATAAAGGGTTGGTGCATTCCCTTCTTTTTTATATTGGCGCAGCAAACTCAAATCATCTAAAATCCAAAAAGATCTACCCGATGTAGCAGCAATTAAATTCCCTTGGTGGATGCGCAAATCGGTAATGGGTGTTAGCGGTAAATTTAACTGAAAGGGGCTCCAGTTTTTTCCTCCGTTCCAGGATAGATAAATACCTGTTTCAGTACCTGCAAATAACAAGTCTTTTCTAATGGCATCTTCTCTTACAACCCTCGTGAATGCACCAAGTGGTATACCTGCACTTATATTAGTCCAGCTTTTGCCATAATCAGTTGTTTTATAAATAGCAGGAGCGTGGTCGTTAAATTTATAGCGGGTGGTAGCAATATACGCAGTAGCCTTATCATGCGGCGATACTTCAATCGCATTAATTAAGCATTCACTTAATCCGGCAGGGGTTATATTCTGCCAATGTTCGCCACCATCTTTTGTTAAATATACATAACCATCATCACTGCCGGTATAGATTACGCCTTTTTCTAGCGGCGATTCCATGATGTAACTTAAGGTGCCGTAGTTTTCTGCACCAACTGCTTCATTGCTAAAAGGCACACCGGCTTTACCTTGTTTGTCTTTTTCATTGCGTGTTAAATCGGGAGAAACTTCTTTCCATGTTTTGCCATAGTCGCTGGTTTTTAATAAAACTTGAGCGCCATGATAAAAGGTATTGGCTTCATGCTGACTCCAGATTATAGGCGCATTCCAATTAAACCGATACTTCATATCCTTGGCATCTCTTCCTAAATATTGAATTGGGGCAGCCATAATATTGGTACTGGCTTTTGCCTTAGTGTCTAGTACTTCTATAGTACCTTGATAACTACCGCCTAAAACATAACGAGGATCATTAGGGTCAAAGGCCAAAAAAGCGCTTTCGCCTCCGGCAGAGGCACTCCATGAATTGGTAGATATGCCACCACTGTTTAACTCTCTGCTGGCAATGCTAACAGAAGAATTGTCTTGCTGACCACCATAAATCCGATAAGGAAACTGATTGTCTACATTAATTCTATAAAACTGAGCAGTGGGCATATTATTCTGACTGCTCCATGATTTTCCTTGATTAAAGGAAATAGCTGCACCTCCATCATCAGCAATAATCATGTTATTAGCGTTTTTTGGATTAATCCAAAGATTATGATAATCGCCATGTGTAGCAGAAATGTCTTCCCATGTTTTACCGCCATCAATAGAACGCATGGCTGGTGCACTCATCACATAGAGGTTGTTTTCATTCAATGGATCGGTAAATAATTTTATATAATACCACGAACGTTGAATTAAACGATGATCATTGGTAACCTGACTCCAGGATTTACCTGCATCAGTTGAAACATAAAGTCCACCCGCTTCTTTTGTATAGTCGCTTTCTATAAGTGCATATACTTTTTCTGAATTAGAGCGGCATACAGCAATGGCCATTTTACCCATTTCTTTGGGTAAGCCTGTTTGTAATTTTTCCCAATGCGCGCCACCATCTGTTGATTTATATAAGCCACTGCCCGGCCCGCCACTTTTAACTTGCCAAGGTTTACGGCCATGATCCCACATAGATGCATAGATAATAGCGGGGTTATTCATATCCATCGATAATTCATTGCAACCCGTATTGTCATCTACATACAAAACCTTTTTCCAGTTGACACCACCATCCACCGATTTGTATATACCCCGATCAGCTGATTTGCCATATAATGCACCTTGAGCGGCAATGTACACAATGTTAGGATCCTTCGGATGAATAGCAATTCGAGCAATATGTTGAGTGGTTTCGAGCCCAATTTTTTGCCAGGTTTTACCCGCATCCGTACTTTTATAAACGCCATCACCCGAATGAGTCATTACGCCTCTAACAGCGTGCTCACCCATACCCACATACACAATATTGGCATCACTTTCTGCCACTGCCACTGCACCAACAGAACTGGACTTAAAATAACCATCCGAAATGTTTCTCCAGGTTATTCCCATATCATCTGTTTTCCATAAGCCACCGCCGGTAGTACCCATATAGTAAACAGCAGGATTATCAACAACCCCGCAAGCTGCTACCGATCTACCTCCCCTAAATGGCCCAATAGACCTCCATTTGATGGGTTTAAAAACATTGTTTAAGCTGTTAACACCAGTGTCTGTAATGCTTTGTGAATTAACCCCTGTATGCATCAATACAAGTATGAAAGCAAGCTGTAATAATCTTCCCATTTTATTGAACTGTTTGGTAATGAAATATATACTAAATTGGATCTGTTGAGTAGTTTGAATGCTTATTTTAATGTAATATATATGAAAAAAACACTATTTATTGGATTGTTGTTAGTTATTGGTAACCTATTAAACGCACAATCCACTAAAAATATTCTACAACCCCCCGGATTATTATCTATAAAACGGGAAGATCTTAAAAAAGATTTGTACGATTTGGCCGATGCTCATTTTAGAGGCCGCTCTGCCGGTACATTAGATGAGTTAAAAGCATCTATGTGGATTGGAGAAAAATACCGGACATTAGGGTTAAAACCCGGTGGAGAAGATGGCACTTATTTTCAGTATTTTTCACTTTGGAGAAATGTGGTGAATGATCAAACAACGGTTCAACTAAATGGTCGTCCATTATTACTTTGGAAAGATGCGGCAATAGCCCAAATGGCCAATGTACGCATCGATGCACCCATCCAATACATAGGCAATGCGGCGCTGGTAGATATGAACGCAATTGATGTAAAAGGAAAAGTGGTAGCAATAGAAGCAGACCCTTCCGGAATTAACATGAACCGATCTTTGCCTACCTGGCGCTACAGTAGAAGTATGTTGGATAAGTATGGTAATACCCTAATTGCAAAAGGGGCCATTGCAATTATATTTGTTGCCGATGCTACCGCAGAAAAATGTTGGGAAGATGCCGCAGAAAATTTTAAGCGGGGTAATTATGATATTGAGGGCGGTGCAAATGCAAAACTAACCACCACCGTTCCGGTTATTTGGGTTCATGCTGCGTTAAAAAATGAGTTGTTAAATAAATCAGCGCAATTAAAACTAAACCTATCGGTAAGCAGATTTGAATATCCTTCCGTAAATATCATCGGCAAAATTGATGGAACAGATCCTTCACTTAAAGAGGAGTATGTTTTATATAGTGGACACCAAGATGCGCACGGCATAAGAAATCCAATGAATAACGACAGTGTGTATTATGGAGCCGACGATAATGGCAGTGTAGATGTAGCCATGTTTGCAGCTGCAAGGGCGTTTAAAAAACATCCTGCCAAACGGTCTATAATTTTTGTAATACATGGTGCTGAAGAACGCGGACTGTTAGGATCTAAGTGGTACGCTGCCCACCCCACCGTGCCGATTAATAAAATTGTAACAGTAATAAATGGAGATATGATTGGCAGAAATAATCCGGACAGTGCAGCTGTTTTAGGGTTACAACCGCCGCATAGAAACTCCACAGAGCTGGTAAATATGACGCTGGAAGCAAACAAAGAAGGCCCTAATTTTAAATTAGATACGCTTTGGGATAAACCCACCCATGTGGAAGGCTGGTATTTTAGAAGCGATCATTTGCCCTATGCCAGATTAGGTATTCCTGCAGTAATGTTCACCACCTTATTGCACCCCGATTATCATACACCCATGGATAAAGCTGAATTAATTGATTATGATAAGTTGAAAAAGATGACAGACTGGATGTATCGAACCGCATGGAAAGTTGCCAATGCACCCAAACGACCGGCTACAGATATAAATTTTAAACTAGAAAGATAACCCTCTTTAAAAGTCAAAAGTCAAAATTTAAAAGTCTAAAGAATAAAAATGAAATTTTTAAAAATCCTCTATGTTCAGGTTTTAATTGGCATTGTATTAGGTATACTAACCGGCTTGTTTTTTCCTTCATTTTATGCTGCCGGCAAGTTAATTAGCGATACGTTTATTAATATGATTAAGATGGTGATTGCCCCTATCATATTTTTTACCATTGTGTTGGGAATTACCGGTGCAGGTGATATGAAAAAAGTAGGAAGAGTAGGCGGAAAAGGAATTATTTATTTTGAAATTGTTTCAACGTTTGCATTAATCCTTGGATTGTTTGTAGCCAATTTTATTAGGCCGGGTAACGGCGTTGTTTTAAATGAACGGGCTTCAGATAAAGTGGCCGAATATGTAAGCAAAGGGCAGGAAATGAACTGGGCTGAGTTCTTTGCACACATTGTACCGGAAAATATTATTGGGGCATTTGCCAAAGGCGATATTATTCAAATACTTTTTTTCAGCATTTTATTTGCCATTGGCTTAATGAAACTAAAAACTTCTGCCGATGGACTAATCAATAGTTTTACCACCATCAATAAAGCATTGTTTAATATTTTAGGCATTGTAATGAAATTAAGCCCCATTGGTGCTTTTGGAGGCATGACCTATACCATGGGTAAATTTGGAATCAAGAGTTTGGTGGTACTCGGAAACTTTATGCTTACTTTTTATATTACGGTATTCATTTTCATTTTTGTGGTACTAAATGCAATAGCCAAATACTATGGATTTAGTTTGATTAAATTATTGGCTTATTTAAAAGAAGAAATTTTTATAGTAATTGGCGCCAGCAGTAGCGAAGCGGTATTGCCATCGGTTATGCAAAAGTTAGAAAAAGCCGGTTGCGACAAAACAATAGTAGGATTAATTATTCCAACCGGTTATAGTTTCAATTTAGATGGAACTACCATATACTTAAGTATGGCGGTATTGTTTTTAGCACAGGTATTTAATATAGATTTATCTATTTCTCAACAAATTACCATTGTAGCTATTTTAATGATTACCAGTAAAGGAGCTGCCGGTGTTACCGGTAGTGGGTTTATTGTATTGGCCTCTACTTTATCAGCCCTAAAAATCATTCCACTAGAAGGGCTTGCGTTATTAATAGGGGTAGATCGTTTTATGAGTGAAGCCCGTTCGGTAACCAATTTTATTGGCAATGCGGTAGCAACAGTAGTAATAGCCAAAAGCGAAAAAGGGGTAGATGTTGAAGTATATAAAAGCGTGGTAGGTGGTTAAAACCGCCTGTTTAATTTACCTTTGTAACAATGAGCACTTCCAACAAAAAGTTAGACATTATAGATCGAATTCTAGAAGCATGCTACCAACATAATCCCGATGCATTATTTGTAATGAGCTTGATGCACCAGTACGAAGAAAGAGGAAGCCTCAGTAAAAAGCAATTAGAAGGGTTGATGCTTAAGGCAGTAAAAGTGCCCGATATGCCTACCAATTGGTTGGCTACGCTGGAGGCAACCATTAATAAAATGCATACCAGAGAAAAAGCACCTCCGGAAAAAATTAATGCACCCCTCTTTGTAAGAGACGAGGCAACGGGTAATAAGCTTAAAGACATTTTAACTAAATACCCTCAACATAAGCGGGTAGTTTTTTTAAATGCAAAATTTGAGAAGAATGAGTTGTTGAGCGCAGCTGAAAAAGAGGAGATTACTAAGTTTTGGAAGATATTGGTGAAGTAGGGTTGAACAAGGCACAATAAAGACCACCATCAACCCATTATGCCTCTAACCGACCCTCCATCTACTGTAATGGTTTGACCGGTAACAAATTTGCTTGCCGGACTCAATAGCCAAAGCGCTAAGCCAGCAAAGTCATTTGGGTCACCCAAAATACCCACTGGAATATTGTTAATAGCAGCCTCTTTAATGGTATTAAAGGGCATGCCGGTTTGCTCAGCTTTTTTATGATATAACCGATCAACAGCAGGCGTATCATGAGATCCGGGAGCTAAAACGTTTAGGGTTACACCTGATTTTGCAATTTCTTGCGATAGTGTTTTAACCATTCCCACCACACCCAATCGTAACGACGTACTTAATACCAAATTTTCAATAGGTTGTTTTACTGATACACTTTCAATAAATACCAGTCTGCCATAACCATTTGCCACCATTTTCGGAATAAATGCTTGAGTAATAGCAACTTTCCAGCGTAACAACAGTTGATATGCATGATCCCAGTCTTCTAGCGTAGTTTCTAAAACAGTTTTAGCCGGTGGGCCACCAGCATTAACCAGTATACCATGCAAAGGTCTGTCACCCACCAGCGCTACCAACTGGGGCATCAACAATGGATTAGATAAGTCGCCAGGTAATATTTCTATTTGAGAAGAAGCGGTTGCTTTTAGTTGCTTTAATTTTTCTTCGTCACGGGCAATGGCAATAATAAAAGCCCCTTCGTTAATAAGCGCAATTGCTATAGCCTTGCCAAATCCGGAGGTGGCACCGCCAACAATAAAAAGATGTTGATGAATCGCTAAATTCATTTACTCTTCAGTAGCAGGTGTAACACACTTAATTAATATCTGAAACTTAGTATTTAAGGATACAACAAATTCATCCCCATCTAAAATTTCTTTAGTGGCTTTGTCGTCTAACATTACCGCAGCTAAATCACTGGCCAATGCCGAACTGCTGATTAAATTACTAACTCTGCCGCGGGTAAAATCAATATTGAATTTGTAGCCAGCTTTTCTGCCTGTACCAACTCTTTCAAAGTCAATCCTGTTAAGGTCTAACACTTGATTTTCCTGACGCGATCTTTTTAAAAGAATGCGAATAATGGGTAGGTACTTAATCCAGATCTGGGCGTACATGTAGCTTAGTAGTTTGAGGTTAGATGGCGAAGTTCCGAAAAAAATCGCCTATTTCCGAATTTGGTTTTAAAAAGTGCACATTACTTTTATCTTCGCATCATTATGAACGATATTTCAACTATTACTATAAAGTCGCTGATTGTACACCAGGCGGGCAATGCAGCGCAGGGAGGGCGTCTTTTACTGTCGGATTTAACCATCAAAACCGACGAAAATCAATTGGCAGAAATCTTGATTCCTTATCTATTAAAGCCTATAAATGAGGCAGAACAGTACAGAATGGAGCCGGATAACCTGGTTTATACAGCATCAACCAACCTATTTGCCGATAAAGATCATTTTATTTCCATCAGTAAGCAATTGGCAGAGCATTTTCACCTAAAAAGCAGTTCGGCATTTGCCAAATCCGGTGAATTTTATGTGGCACTCTTTCAGCAAGTACCTTTTGGAGACCAATTTGTAAGCGCTATCGGATTATTTCATACCAGCAACCGCGAACCTTTTTTGCAACCCAATATTACCGGAGATGGTATTCAATTAAAAGTTGAGGAAGGGGTTGAATTAAAGAAACCCGAAAAAGCGGTATTAATATTTAATCAGGAGGTGGATGGTGGCTTGTTAACCTATGCTTATGAGTCTTCAGCCTCAAAACAAGGTGAAGGGGCTTTTTGGAAACATACGTTCCTGCAAATTACCCCACTGGTAAATAGCTATTACAATACCAATGCTGCACTAGGCATGTGTAAACTATTTATTAGCAACGAGCTGAACGAACAGTTTGAAACGTCTAAGTCTGATCAGATAGACATGCTGCAGCGCAGTATGGAGTATTTTAAAACGCACGACAATTTTAAGATAGAAGAGTTCGGTAAAGAAGTATTACATCACCCCGAAGTAATAGATTGTTTTAACGACTACAAACAACAATACGAAGTGGCTAAACAGGTGAGTATAGACGATAGTTTTGATATTAATTTAGATGCTGTTCAAAAACAACAACGACAATTTAAGAGCATTTTAAAGCTCGATAAAAACTTTCATGTGTATATACATGGGCGGAAAGACTTAATGGAAAAGGGTTACGACGAAAGAACCGGCAAGCATTATTATAAACTGTACTTTGATGAAGAAAAGTAAAACAAAGAAATAATGGTTAACATTAAATTCCCGTTTTACTTTTCAGTACTTACTCCATTATCTAAATAAAAAAACGAGGTAACTAAAAATGGCTAAATAAGTAAATATGCTGTGCCTTTCTACAGAAAAACGAATATGAATACCTAGCGTACTTAATAATTCGTTTTCATGATTCTCCTGATTGACCATTATTTGGCCGGTAATATTAGAAATATAATTGTTTTCAACAGATCGCACCACGGTGGTCTCGTCTTTACTCCATTTCCAATATTTATTTAACAAACGATTTTCTGAATACACATAAACATTACCCGTGCTAGAAACAGCTCTTGCTTTGATGTTTATAAAGTTAAACGACTGATGCACTCTAGCTGTAATTAACACGTTTTTTGTTACTCTGTCTATTAGTTTGATTTCCGGCGACCACCATCCAGAGGTTTCAATGATGTATAAATCATCATGAATATTTAAATCATACACTTTGCCGAATAAAGAGCTCTTTATCATGTAACCTGCAATAGCGTTCTCTTTTGCAATAGAGCAATTTTTACTAAAACCATCTGTTTTGTACTGTAATGTCTGAAACATTTAATTCCTTTTAAAGGTTAATCAAATATTTCATAGGAAGGATTGGCTTTAAAAACTTTCAAATAATGTATATGCAATAGCGATACTTATTTGAAGTATTAATATCAATTAATCGTAACTAATTGTAATTAATGAGCCAAATGTATAATAAAATAAACAATAAAGTGACGAATAATTGTTAAAAAAGGGCAAAAAAAGATATATAATTATACTTAATGTATTTTAAAAGATTACAGTCCTTCTAAAGCTTGCTTAAAATCGTATTGAAGGTCTTCATGCAGAGCAAGTAATGATTGATTGATTTTTTTAA
>CANHJH010000020.1 GCA_947460365.1 Sphingobacteriia bacterium
AAAATCCCGTAGGGATGAAATAATAATAGAAAATATAGATTCGTTGATGACCAAAATCCCGTAGGGATGGCATAATAATCGCGATGAAATAATAATAAAAGGAAAGGTATTTTCACGCCTAATTGTGATTCATGCAACAAAGTCATTGATAATTGATAATTGACAATAGATGATTGATTATTGATTATTGATTATTGATTATTGATTATTGACAATTAGAGTCAAAAATTAATAGCTTATTGTTTTTTGAATTTTGAATTTTTTCTACAATTGTATGACAATTGATAAATTGCTAACGTAGACCTTTGCCGAATAATACAGCAATATGCGCTACAGTTATTTTCCGGTAATTTTATTATGCCTAACTACCACCATTCAAGCCCAAACAGCAGATACGCTATCTGGTACGGCAGATGAAATTGTAGTAACCGCTACAAGAACCGAACGCAAACTCAGTAATGTTGCTGTTCCTGTTTCCATTATTTCTCAAAAAAAAATACTACAATCTGGTTCGCTGCGCTTAAATGATATTTTACAGGAACAACCCGGAATATTTTTAACCAATGGCTTTGGAACTGGCGTACAATTACAAGGCCTTAACCCAGATTATACCCTTATTTTAATAGATGGCGAACCCTTAGTTGGAAGAACAGCAGGTATATTAGATATTAATAGAATTACAGTAGGTAATATTAAAAAAATAGAAATTGTAAAAGGACCTTCTTCCAGTTTATATGGTAGTGAAGCATTGGCCGGAGTAATCAATATCATTACCAATAAACCCAATAACAACACCTTAAACCTTTCTGCTCGCTACGGTAGTTTTAACACTACCGATATTAATGTTGGTGGCAGCTTCAACAAAAAGAAATTTTCTTACCAGGGCTTTGCCAACGCTTATTTTACAGATGGCTTTAGCATCAGACCCAGTAGTGTAGAACGAGCAATAGCCCCCATTCAACGTAATACTACCCAACACAATTTTGGCTACAAATTCTCTCCAAAAACATCTTTGTCGGTTAACTTCCGGTACAATGATGAAAAAATAAAAAATATTATTGCAGTTACCAATAACGGAGTAGTAACTACATCCGAAGGAAATGAACACAACAAAGACATGAACGCTACCCTGCAATTGGCGTATAAGTTCAGCAATACTTTAAAAAACACCTTTCGCTTGTACGCCACTAAATTTGAATCGCTGCAACAATTAGCCACCAGTAATGGAACACCCTATACCGACTATTTTAAGCAACAATTTGGAAGAATAGAAAATCAAACCGATTATGTAATTACTAAACAATTAGAACTTAATGCAGGAATTGGTTATGCAATTGAAACAGCAAACAGTACCCGATACGACAACAGCAACAATCAAAAAGACAATCGAATTGGTTTCGCCTTTGTACAATCGGAATGGAAACCCACCTCTTCTTTCACTTTAATTGCAGGAGCCCGGTACGACAATAATGATTTATATGCAGCTTCTTTCAGTCCAAAAATTGCACTAAGATTGAAAGCCTCTGATAAATTAGTGTTTAAAGCCAGTATTGGTAAAGGATTTAAAGCGCCCGATTTCCGGCAACTATACCTAAATTTCACCAACGCTGCTGCTGGCGGTTACAGTGTATTGGGCACTGTTGAAGCGCAAAAAATTATTACACAACTCGATCAAATTGGGCAAATAACCAGTGTAGAAAATGATTATTACCGGTTAGGGGAATTACAACCGGAATATTCTACCGGTATAAATATTGGCGCAAATTATACCATCAATGAACAGCTCGATCTTAATGTAAACGCTTTCAAAAACATCATCAATAATTTAATTGATAGTAGACTTGTAGCTTACAAAACAGGTGGTGCACAAATATTCAGCTACCTGAATGTAAAAAATGCCTACACAGAAGGTATTGAAACCGCACTCACCTACAAAGCAACAAAAACCTTGACCTTAATGGGCGGCTATCAATTGCTATTAAGCGCAGATAAAGATGACCTGAACAACATCAACAACCAAAAAGTATATACCAGAGACGCCAATGGTTACAGCAGATTAATGCGAAAAAATGAATACATCGGGCTGCCCAATAGAAGTAAACACATGGCCAACCTCAACATTCAATATGAAAAAAATAAAGCCTTTATTAATCTTCGATTGAACTACAGAAGCAAGTGGGCTGTGAACGACAAAGATGGAAATGGCTTGTACAATTCTAATGATGAATTTGCCAATGGCTATGTACAAGTTAACACCGCTGCAGGAAAAAACCTTAATAACAAAATGGATATTCAAGTAGGATGCAACAATCTATTTAATTATGAAGATGTAAACAACCTGCCCAACCTGCCCGGAAGAATATTTTATACCAAATTAACTTATTCCTTTTTTCAATAAACAAGCAACCAATTAAAACAAACAATATGAAAAACTTTATTTACCTAGTTGTGTTAACCATTGCCTTTGCATCTTGCAAAAAAGATTCTACAGTAGCAACCATTCCTGTAACCAGCGCTACCGTTAAAGATTTGATGGCAGATACAATTATAGGTACTAGTTTACAAGGGCAACCTTATGGTGCCAATAAATTTACTTTTTACAGTTTAGAAAGCAATAAAATAATTGCATCTTCAGACAGTGCGTCTACTAAATGGGACCTGGCATTTAAAAATACTACCATCTTAACCAATGGTGGCAACAGTGGCCCCGGCAAGGGCGGAGCATTTGTATTGGTCGGTTCATATGATGGCGTTACTACCATACCTGCTGACTCTACATTTAAAACAGACAACGCACCTACTTATGCCATAACTGCTGGAAGCAATAAAGGATGGTATGTGTATGATGGAATGAATAACTTAATCAACCCAATTCCGGGTCGTGTGCTAATGATTAGAACCGCCAGTGGCAACTATGCTAAAGTAGAAATATTAAATTATTATAGAGGAGGCGTTACACCCCCAATTAATGCGTCTGCTGCCATTAAATCTTCTGAACAACGCTATTATACTTTCCGTTTTACCTATCAACCTAATGGAACAAAAACATTCTAAATAACTCCATTCCTTTTTAAATCCCTGCAGTATTACCCTATTGCAGGGATTATTTTTTAACAAACATTGTTGTGTTTTTTTCCGAAATTGTTCCGGTAATTATGAAAAAACTGATCTCTACCCTCGTGTTTTTCTATTGTTTCTGTACAATTAAAGCACAACAATACAATCCCGAAAAAGTAAATCCTTCGGTTACCGCTTTATACGAAAAAGCTATTGACTTCTTAAAAAATGAAGAGTTTAAAGAAGCAGTTCCCGTTTTACTTAAAACCATTACACTCGATTCTAATTTTGTTGATGCGTACTTAACGCTGGGTGGTGTATTTGGTCAGCTTAAACAATACAAACGCTCCGTGCAGTTTTATGAAAAAGCCCGGCAAAAAGATGTCGCCTATTTTTCTGGCTACCACCTACCCTACTCTATAAACCTTGCCGGCAATGGCCAATTTAAAGATGCCCTCCATGCTATCGATCAATTTTTATCCTTGCCAGATTTAAATGAACAAAGTATTTTAAGCGCTGAATATCGAAAGAAAACTTACCAATTTGCATTAAACTATGCTGCCGCCCATACGAACGACGACTATAAGTTTGCACCCATTAACTTGGGAGATAGCGTAAATACCGAGGCAGCAGAATATTATCCTTCTGTAACTATTACAGATAGTTTATTGGTTTTTACCCGAAGAGGTGATAATATCAGAGAAGATTTTTATCAAAGTACTCAACTAGAAAATCGTTTTAGCAAAGCTTCTATAATTGATGGAGATATTAATCTAGAAGAACAAAAAGGTGCTATCACTGTATCGCAAGATGGCGAATGGATGTTGTTTGCCGGTAATTTTAATCAAGGATTTGGCAACTTCGATATCTATATATCATACTATACGCCCGAAGGATGGAGCGAACCACAAAATTTAGGAAACAACATTAATACCGATGCCTGGGAAAGCTCTCCCACATTAAGTCCCGATAAAAGAGCCATCTATTTTAGCAGCAATCGTGCTGGCGGCTACGGCGGTTCGGATATTTATGTGAGTTATCTAAAACCCAATGGCAGTTGGTCTCCTGCACAAAATATGGGCCCTAACATTAATTCAACCGGTGATGATCAAGCCCCTTTTATTCACGCTGATAATCAAACACTTTATTATACTTCAGATGGTTTGGCAGGCTATGGCGGTACCGACTTATACATCCTCAGAAAAAATGACGTGGGCGAATGGGGCTTACCCGAAAATTTAGGTTATCCCATCAACACCATTGAAAATGAAGGCAGTTTGGCCGTTTCTGCTGATGGTCTCACCGCATACTATGCAAGCGACAGAAATGATAGCAGAGGAAGTTTAGACATCTATAAATTCGACATGCGTCCAGACATCAGACCCAGCAGAACCCTATATGTAAAGGGTTTTATTTCTGATAAAAACACCGGAAAAAAACTACCTTCTTCTGTTGAATTAATAGACAATGCAAATGGCCATCTTGTGATGAAAGTGCAGACAGATGAAAGCGGTGAATATTTTGTACCACTGCCCATTGGTAAAGACTACACGTTTTCTGTAAATAGAAAAGGGTATTTTTATTACAACGATTTATATGATTTAGAAAGCAAACATGCCGATAGCGTTTATGACAAAGACATTGCCCTACAACCCATAGAACTCAATGCATCGCTAACTTTCAGAAATATTCATTTCGCTTCTAATTCATTCCAGTTGCCTGCAGACGCCTATATTGAATTAGAAAAGATGTTGCAAGTGCTTAACGAGAACCCAACCATACAAATGGAAATAAGTGGCCATACCGATAATATTGGTAAGCCTGCAGATAACTTATTACTCTCTGCCAATAGAGCCAAAACCATTGTAAATTGGTTATCCGGAAAAGGTGTAGATGCTAAACGCCTCAGCTTTAAGGGGTATGGCGAAACAAAATCGATCAGCGAAAATAAAACAGAACCAGGTCGTGCATTAAACAGAAGAACAACCGCTACCATCATCGGTATTTAGCGTATAAATACCTGTTTTTAACGTTGGATTTTTCTGCAACTTGCCCGAAATTTTTTGTGCATGCAATCTCAATTATGGTATCAAATAGCGCTTACTTGTATACCGGATGTAGGGCCGATTTTAAGAAAACGGTTAATAGAACATTTTAAAACTGCTAAAGATGTTTTTACTGCACGTAAAAAAGAATTGAGCTGCATTGATGGGATTGGTGAATGGGCTATTAAACAACTCAAAAGCTGGGACGATTTTTCTTTAGTGGAAGCGGAATTGAAGTTCATCGAGAAAAATGATATTGAGCCCTTATTTATAACCGACAAATTATACCCCCATCGTTTATTAAATTGTCCGGATGCGCCTTCCATGCTCTACTGGAAAGGTCATGCCAATTTAAATGCTTCCAGAATTGTAAGTATTATAGGTACCAGAAACAACACCAATTACGGCAAACAAATTACAGAATCTATCATTGAAACCTTACCAAAAGATGTTTTAATCATCAGTGGTTTAGCATTTGGCATTGATGCCATAGCGCACAAAGCAGCTTTAAAAAATGAGTTCGCTACTGTTGGGGTATTGGGTCATGGGTTAGATAATTTATACCCCTCCCAACATTTAGCGTTGGCCAAAGAAATGCAAAGCAGGGGCGGATTACTCACCGAATTTGGCCAAAACACCAAGGCCGATAAACACAATTTTCCTAGAAGAAACCGGATCGTAGCAGGTATGGCAGATGCCACCATAGTTGTGGAAACTGCTGAAAAAGGCGGAAGCATGATTACTGCTGACCTCGCTTTTCAATATAACCGCGAGTTGTTTGCCGTTCCGGGTAGATTAAATGATTCAAAAAGTGCCGGGTGCCTGCAGCTGATTCAACAAAACAAAGCGATTGTTTACACCGATACCGCTTATTTTTTAGAAACCCTGCGATGGACAGAAAAAAGGAATCCGGTAAAAAAACAGTTAGACTTATTCAGCTCTTTAAGCCAAGAGGAGCAGTTAGTGGTGGAAATACTGCAAGAAAAAGAGCTCTTCACTATTGACGAACTCAATAATAGGATTCAATTGAACACCAGCAGAATGGCTGCCATCTTATTGAGTTTAGAATTGCAGAACATCATCCACATTATCCCCGGGAAAATGATTGCGCTTGCTTAGCCTGCTTGTTCCACTTTAATAAACAGACAAATCCCACCAATGCAAAAAATGCAGGCGTAAGAAAGGTGAACAAAAAGTTAGCCGGCTGATTATTATATATGCTGGAAGATACCAAAGCGCCTGTTCCAATACCTACTTCTAAAGCTATATACATCGATGCAATGGCCTTGCCTCTATTTTCAGGCGCACTTAAATCTACCGTCCATGCACTGAGTGCCGGAGAATTAATCCCCCAACTCAATCCATAAATAACTGATCCTACCATCATCCACGTAACGCTATTTGCATAGGCTATTATAATCATGCCAATGACCAACACTACAGATGAGACCAGTAATACAGGTACACGACCATATTTATCAGACACTTTAGGCGCAATCAATCTAATCGCTAAAGAAGCTACAGTAAAAAATGCAAAAAATAATCCTTTATTATGCAGTCCCAGGTGCTCACTCAAATCGGGCGCGATAGTAACAGTTGTGCCAATAGAAAAGCAAAGTAAAAAAGTAATAACAGCAGGCTTTATAGCTGATTTGTCAAAAATTTCAGTTCGATTAATTTTCAACAATTTAAAAGAAAAGGGCTGCTTCTCTTGTAATGTTTCTTTGATGTTATATAAAATTGCTACAGAGCCCAATGCAAAAAATGCCGATACAATAAACATGGTATTGTAACTAAAATGGTCTACTAAATAACTGCCCATCATTGGTCCGGCCGATGAACCTAATGTATAGCCGATAGACAATGCGCCAAGGGCTTCGCCTCTTTTAGATTCGTGCACTACATCTGCCCCATAAGCCGAAGTGGCCGTGGGTTTAAACCCAGTAGAAAATCCATGTACAAAACGCAAAAATAAAAAACCCACTACCGTTGTTAGTAAGGGGTACAATAAACTACACAACACACAAACCAGCGACCCGAAAATCATCACCGGCACACGCCCCACTGTATCCGTTAACTTGCCGCTAAATGGCCTTGAAATACCCGCCATTAAAGTAAACAAAGCAATGATGAGCCCCTTGTACTCTGCGCCACCCAATAGTGTTAAATAACCGGGTAATTCTGGTATCATCATATTAAAGCTGGTGCCGAACAAAAAATTGCTTACACATAATAGCGCAAACTGAAAGGTAAAATAAGGGGTATCGGCTGTGGGCTTCGGCTGCATCATCAACTTAAATAGCTTTTGAAAGCTGCAAAGCTAACTGAAAATAATTTTTGACAGATTTTAGTTCATCGGGTATCTTTGCACATGGCAACTAACCTCAACCCTACTACTAAAAGTAAATCATCTTCCCGTTTGTTTGGTGAAGGATTAACCTTTGACGATGTTCTCTTAATGCCTTCTTACAGTGAAGTGCTGCCACGAGAGGTAAACATCAGTGCGCATCTTACTAAAGATATAGTGCTTAATGTGCCCATTTTATCCGCTGCAATGGATACCGTTACAGAAGCAAATTTAGCCATTGCACTGGCGAGAGAAGGTGGTCTGGGGATTTTGCACAAGAACATGTCGATTGAGCGACAAGCAGAACAGGTTCGCAAAGTAAAACGTAGTGAAAGCGGCATGATCATAGACCCCATCACCTTATTGGTGGATGCAACTATTAGTGACGCATTGCTTTTAATGAAAGAAAATAAAATTGGGGGTATTCCAATTGTAGACGGTTCGGGCAAATTAGAGGGTATATTAACCAATAGAGATCTCCGTTTTGAAACCAACAAAAAAAGAAAAGTACAGGAAGTAATGACCAAAGAGAATTTGGTTACCGCTCCCGAAGGTACCGATCTTAAAAAAGCAGAGAAAATACTTCAGAACTATAAAATCGAAAAACTTCCTGTTGTAAATAAACAAGGGAAACTGATTGGTTTAATTACTTACCGCGATATTTTGCAATTACGCAATTACCCCAACGCGGTTAAAGATAATTTAGGCAGATTATTAACCGGCGCGGCGTTGGGCATCACCAAAGACTTGATGGACAGAGCCTATGCACTTCAACACGTAGGAGTAGATATTGTAACCCTTGATAGTGCACATGGACACAGTAAAGGGGTGATTGAAGCGTTGAAAGCGCTGAGAAAGAATTTTAAAAATTTACAGATAATTGCTGGAAATGTGGGTACTGCTGCCGGCGCAAAAGCTTTGGCGCAAGCGGGAGCCAATTGTGTTAAAGTAGGTATTGGCCCCGGATCTATTTGCACTACAAGAATTGTTGCAGGTGCAGGCGTTCCGCAATTAACTGCGGTAATGGAAGCGGCGAATGCACTTAAACCATTAGGTATTCCTTTAATTGCAGATGGGGGTATTCGCTACACTGGCGATATGGTTAAAGCTTTGGCCGCAGGTGCTAATATGGTTATGATGGGAAGTGTATTTGCAGGTGTGGAAGAAAGTCCGGGCGACACCATCATCTATGAAGGCCGAAAATTTAAAGAATACCGTGGCATGGGAAGCTTAGGCGCAATGAGTCAGGGTAGTGGCGATAGGTATTTTCAAGATGTAGAAGCAGACGTAAAGAAATATGTTCCAGAAGGAATTGAAGGTAGGGTTGCTTATAAAGGAAATTTGAGTGAAATCATTTATCAATATGTTGGCGGACTAAGATCCGGTATGGGTTACTGCGGTGCAAAAAATATTGCTGCTTTACAAAAAGCCACCTTCATTAAAATAACCAATGCTGGTATGAAAGAAAGCCATGCACACGATATTGATATCACCAAAGAAGCACCTAACTATAGTAGAAAATAATTCATCCATTTTCAGACTAAAAAATATTTTCATTGAAAACAGCTAAACTGCTTGGCTTATCTGTATTAACAGGTATACTTCTTACCATGGCATGGCCAATGGCCGCATTTACCTTGCTAATTTTTATTGCATTAGTACCGCTGTTGTATTTAGCCGACTATGTAACAAAGCCTAAACATTTTTTTAGCTATGCCTTTATTAGCTTTTTCATTTGGAATGCATCAACCACCTGGTGGCTATGGAATTCTACCGGTGTAGGTGCAGTTGCAGCTATTACCGCAAACACTTTATTGATGTGTTTACCTTGGTGGGGATTTTTTGCATGCAAAAAGAAATATTCCGGCAATGTTGCTTTATTAATGCTGTTGTTGTTTTGGATGAGTTTTGAATACATTCACTTGAATTGGGAACTTAGTTGGCCCTGGCTTACACTAGGAAACGTATTTGCCACCAACACAACATGGATTCAATGGTATGAATATACCGGTGTTGGTGGAGGTAGTTTGCTGATTTTAGTGATGAATATTTTCACCTATCAACTGCTGGCATTCATCAACCAAAAAGTTGAACCGAAAAAAATGATGCTTAAAAGTGCCAGTATACTTTTATTAATCATCTTATTTTTTGCCACAAATCATTTAATTAAAGTAGAAGATGCTGCAAGTACTACTAAAGAAAATGTAGGGATCATTCAACCCAATATTAGTCCATATGAAAAATTTGAACTAAGTGCTGCATCCAAACAAATTCAACTCCTTATTTCATTGTCTGAATCTGCCATAGACAGTAATACTAAACTGATCATTTGGCCTGAAACAGCCATGAGTGTTGCCGATTGGCAAGACAATATTGCATCCAATAGTTATTATCAACCCATATTTGAATTTGCAAAACAGCATCCAACCATTACTATTTTATCGGGTATAGAAACCTTTAAAAGTTACGGAAATAATAAAGAAACACCTACTGCTCGCACAACCGACAATGGTATTTTTTACGACGCATTTAATGCGTCCATCGCTATAAAAGCAAATGAAGTTTTTCAATTGTACAACAAAAGTAAATTGGTACCCGGTGTTGAATCGCTTCCATCCTTCTTGCGATTTTTAGCACCTGCTTTCGAAAAATTTGGTGGCACCACCGGTGGTTATGGTACCTCCGACAGCGTTACCGTTTTTACCTTTACAGGCAATCCATATACAGCAGCACCTATTATTTGCTATGAAAGTATTTATGGTGAATATGTTGGCAGCTATGTAAAAAAAGGCGCATCACTCTTAGCAGTAATTACCAATGATGGTTGGTGGGGTAACACGCCCGGTCATCTACAACACCTTTCACTTGCCAGACTGCGAGCCATTGAAACAAGAAGATGGGTTGCCAGAAGTGCCAACACAGGCATCTCTGCCGTAATAAACCACAAAGGAGAGATCGTAGCGCAACAACCATGGGATAAAGCTGCTTTTATTAAATATGCGATTCCCAATAATACCAAACTCACTTTTTATGTGCAATACGGCGATTATATTTATAAAGGAAGTTTACTGCTTTGCTTAATACTTGTCGCCTCATCTCTATTTAGTGCAGTAAAGAAAAAGTTCACTAAAGTCTGATCCATGCATCTTATTCAAAAAATATTTTTAAATAGGGTGGCAGAAATTGAATATGCTACAATTGGGAAAGGCAATCCAGTTGTGCTGTTACATGGCTTTGGTGAAGACAATACTATTTGGGAGCATCAGATTGATTTTCTGCAACAGCATTGTAAATTAATCATTCCTAACTTACCGGGAACAGGCCAGTCGAAACATACAGATGCTGGCCGGCCATTAAGTATTGAATCAATGGCAGATAACATTAAACTGCTGTTAGATCAAGAAAATATTACTACTTGTATCATGCTCGGTCATAGCATGGGCGGTTATATAACACTTGCTTTTGCAGAAATGTATCCTGCATATTTAAAAGGATTTGGACTGATTCACTCAACTGCATTTGCAGATACTGCCGATAAGAAAAAAAATAGGCAAAGAGCTATTGAAATGATAGCAGAATATGGCGGTTACGCTTTTTTAAAAAACACCATTCCTAATTTATTTGGTAATTCATTTAAGTATACCAATATTGAAATGATTGACCAACTCATTGAAAAAAGTAAAGCATTTAACAACAACGCACTGCAAGACTATTACAGGGCAATGATTGCCAGAACAGACAAAACCAATTTATTGGCTAATACCCATCTTCCCGTATTGTTTATTGCAGGCACAGAAGATGCCGCAGCACCCATTGCAGATACCACCCAACAATCAACGCTCTCTCCAAACATTGAGTTTCATGTATTAGAAGGAGTAGGTCACATGGGTATGTTAGAAGCTCCAGATAAAGTAAATCAATTGATGCTTAACTTTATACATCATACCATTTAATATTTTCATTTTTATAATCTTCTTTATGAGTCAAACTATATTTATTACCGGAGCAACATCCGGATTTGGAAAATCAATTGCAGAAACATTTGCAAAAGCAGGCTGGAATTGTATTTTAACAGGCAGAAGAGCGGATCGCTTAACTGAATTAGCATCCCAACTCAGCACTCAATATGGCATTAAAACCTTTAATCTGGCATTCGATATTCAAGATAGACAGGCTGTATTTAATGCTGTAGCACAACTACCGGCCGAGTGGCAATCAATTGATGTGTTAGTAAACAATGCAGGATTGGCTTTAGGCAGAGATAGTTTTGAAAATGCATCGTTAGATGATTGGGATACCATGATTGATACCAATGTAAAGGGATTAATGTATATGACGAAGGCCATATTACCCTTCTTCATTAAACAGCAGAAAGGGCACATCATTAATATTGGATCAACAGCCGGTAAAGAAGTGTACAAAGATGGAAACGGTTATTGTGCAAGCAAACATGCAGTAGATGCCATCAGTAAAGCCATGCGTATCGATTTACTTCCGCATCATATTAAAGTTACAGCGATTCATCCAGGTGCTGCTGAAACAGAATTTTCTGTTGTTCGTTTTAAAGGAGATGAGCAAAAAGCAGCACAGGTTTATGATGGCTATAAAGCCCTTCAGGCAAACGATGTAGCCAATATAGTATACTTCACCGCTAACTTACCCGAACATGTTTGCATCAACGATTTAACCGTTACATGCCTGTCGCAGGCCAACTCATTTTACTTGCATAAATAATTTATTATTAGAGCAAATACGGCTATATTATGTTTAATTTTATTCGGTTGTCAAGAATAGCAACTTATTAATGAAAAATGAAATTATAATATATCGACCCGATGAAATTGCGGATCATATTGAAGTTAGAGTTGATGAAGAAACAGTTTGGCTCAATAGGCAACAGATTTCAACTTTATTCAACAGAGATGTTAAAACAATTGGGAAACATATTACTAATGTATTGCAAGAAGAATTAGCCGGTTTTTCAGTTGTCGCAAAATTTGCGACAACTGCAGCTGATGGAAAAGTATACCAAACCGAGCATTACAATTTAGATATGATTATTTCAATTGGATACCGGGTAAAATCACAACGTGGTATCCAATTTAGGATTTGGGCAAATAAAATATTAAAAGACTACCTTCTAAAAGGATACGCCATTAATAATCGTTTAAACCGGATGGAAGATAGTTTGGAATCCTTAAAAAGTAAGGTGACTCAAATTGATTTGCAAATAAATACACATCAAATCCCAACACAAGGTGTTTTCTTCGACGGTCAAGTATTTGATGCGTACAAACTTGCTTGCAAAATTATACGTACTGCAAAACATAGCATTGTACTTATTGATAATTATATAGATGAACTTACACTAACGCATCTAGCTAAAAAACAGAAAGGAACTAAAGTATTTTTGTTGTGCAAAAATCAAAGTAAACAGTTACTATTAGACGTGCAAAAAGCCAATGAACAATATGGTCAATTTGAGCTCAAAACATTCACATTAAGTCACGACCGATTTTTAATTATTGATGGCAAAGAAGTTTATCACATTGGTGCATCTCTCAAAGATTTAGGCAGAAAATGGTTTGCTTTTTCAAAATTAGAACTCACATCGGTTGAAAGTTTACTAAACCAAATAAAGGATTTAATTTAAATTATCAAATAATGATGCCATTTGTCTCCAATAAAATCACATCCCTCTTTCAAATCAAGTACCCAATTATACAGGCAGGTATGGTTTGGGCTAGTGGGTGGAAATTAGTCAGTGCAGTAAGCAATGCAGGTGGACTAGGACTTATTGGCGCGGGTAGTATGTATCCTGAAGTGTTAAGAGAACATATTCAACAATGTAAAATCAACACCAATAAACCGTTTGGTGTGAACGTGCCATTGCTGTATCCCAACATGGAAGAAATTATTCAAATAATTATTGAAGAAAAAGTACCCATTGTATTTACCAGTGCCGGAAACCCAGCCACCTGGACAGGCAAACTAAAAGCAGCCGGAATAATAGTTGTGCATGTGGTAAGCAGCAGTAAATTTGCCCTCAAAGCACAGGAAGCCGGTTGTGATGCTGTTGTAGCGGAAGGGTTTGAAGCTGGCGGACATAATGGTAGAGAAGAAACAACTACCATGGTATTAATACCTGCGGTAAAAGAAGTAATAACGATTCCATTGATTGCGGCCGGTGGTATTGCAACAGGTAAACAAATGCTTGCTGCAATGGTGTTGGGAGCAGATGGCGTTCAAATAGGCAGTAGATTTATTTGCAGCCCCGAAGCTTCTTCGCATAGCAATTTCAAATCAGCCATTTTAGCAGCAAAAGAAGGCGACACACAACTAAGCTTAAAAAAACTTGTGCCAGTTAGATTATTGAAAAACGATTTTTTTAATCAAGTAGATGCCGCGGAAGCCCGATGCGCATCCGTTGAAGAATTGAAATCTATTCTAGGGAAAGCACGCGCCAAAAAAGGCATGTTCGAGGGCGACTTAAAAGAAGGTGAATTAGAAATTGGCCAGGTAGCTGCAATCATACATCAAATAAAACCCGCTAAAGAAATTGTGCAGGAAATTATAGATGAATGCTACGATGTACTGAATCATTTTAGTAAATAATAAAATAGTACACACTTCGATTTTTTATCCGAAATCTATTTCTGTATTATCGCCAATATTTAAACTACGACTTAACCCCTTTACGGAAGCATCACTTCCAATCAAAGAATTATCTAGCACTACCTCATCTAAATTAGTAAATGAACCAATGATGCTGTCTCTAACAATAGAATTTTTAATTACTGTATTGGCGCCAATAGCAACATGCGGACCAATAATAGCATTGGATATATCGCAACCATCAGCAATACTTACCGGAGATATGATGATAGTGTCTTTAAACTGATGAATTTCGCCTATGTTGCCACCCGATTTTTTTAATAGCGTTGCATTGCTTTCGAGCAATGATTCTTTCTTCCCACAGTCATACCAATTCTTCACTTTAAAAGACTTGAATTTGGCTCCCCGCTTAATCATACAATCTAATGCATCTGTTAAATTGTATTGCCCCTCAGTTTTAATGTCTTGCATAAATAGTTGATGCAAACATTCAAATAAAAAATCTGATTCTTTTATTTTATACAAACCTACCAAGGCCATATTGCTTTTAGGTATAGCTGGTTTTTCCACTACCTGTTCAATAAATCCATCTTCATCGATTGATGCTACCCCGAAATTTCTGGGATCGTCTACTTTTTTAATTCCTAACATGCTGTAAGGACTGCTCATCACTTCCTTAATATCATACTCACAAATAGTGTCTCCTAATACCACAAAAACTTCTTCATTTCCTACTAATGTTCGTGTAAGCTCTATAGCGTGACCAGTACCCTGCCGCTCATTCTGGTATACAAAATGGGTATGTAAATCCGGATAAGTTTGCTTTACATAGTCTTGAATCTTCTCTCCCAAATAACCAACAATAAAAATAAATTCACTTATACCGGCTTCCTGCAACTGATCAACTATAAAACTTAAAATCGTTTTACCGGCAATCGGTATAAGGGCTTTAGGTTGTGTATATGTATGAGGTCGCAGTTTGGTACCTGCACCTGCAACGGGAATAATTGCTTTCATTAGGGGGCGATTTTATTTCTATTTAACCGGGAATCTGCTCCAAAAACAAACGATCATTAGTTAAATAGTAGGTAAAATTAGTAAATATGATGGATTAAGCAAGTTTTGTGGAAATCCTTGGTTATAACTAATTATTTAAAAGTATGGTGCACTGTTAGGTAAGATTTAACTTTGCAAAAAATCACCTCACTATGCAGAGAGATACCCTTGTTTTTGACCTTATCAGAAAGGAACTGGAAAGACAACGTCATGGAATTGAACTGATTGCCTCAGAAAACTTTACCAGCTTACAGGTAATGCAGGCTATGGGCAATGTAATGACTAATAAATATGCAGAAGGGTATCCCGGCAGAAGATATTATGCAGGATGTGAAATTGTTGACCAGACAGAACAATTAGCAATTGATAGATTAAAGCAGATTTTTGGGGTAGCATACGCCAACGTACAGCCCCACAGCGGCGCTCAAGCCAATGCGGCCGTTGCCTTAGCCGTTTTACAACCCGGTGACGCTACATTAGGTCTTGATTTAAGCATGGGAGGCCATCTTACACATGGCAGTGCCGTAAACTATAGTGGTAAATTGTATCAACCACATTTCTATGGTGTTACCAAAGAAGAAGGATTGATTGATTATGAGATGTTGGAAGCGCAGGCAAGAGCCGTAAAACCTAAATTAATATACTGTGGTGCAAGTGCTTACAGTCGCGATTGGGATTATGCACGCATCAGAAAAGTGGCCGATGAAGTGGGCGCATTAGTAATGGCTGATATTGCGCACCCTGCCGGATTGATAGCTAAAAAATTACTGAACTCGCCTTTTGAGCATTGTCATTTTGTGACCTCTACCACCCACAAAACCTTACGTGGACCAAGAGGTGGAGTTATTATGATGCATAAAGATTTTGAAAACCCATGGGGATTGAAAGATGTGAAGGGCAATATTAGAATGATGAGCAACTTGTTAGACATGGCAGTATTCCCGGGCATTCAAGGAGGTCCATTACAACACGTAATTGCTGCTAAAGCTGTTGCATTTGGGGAGATCTTATCAGATGAATTCCTGGTTTACCAGCAACAAGTTCAAAAGAATGCGCAAGCTATGGCCGCAGCATTTGTTGAAAAAGGATACAATATTATTAGCGGAGGAACCGACAATCACTTAATGCTGATTGATTTACGCAATAAAAATATCAGTGGTAAAAAAGCTGAGCAAGCGTTGGTTCAGGCCGATATTACTGCAAATAAAAACATGGTGCCTTTTGATGATAAGAGCGCCTTTGTTACATCAGGTATTCGTTTTGGTGTTCCAGCAATCACTACAAGAGGTATGAAAGAAGAACATATGCAGTTTGTAGTGAATGTTATTGACAACGTATTGATGAATGCAGACGATACCAGTATAATCAATACTGTTAGAAAACAGGTAAATGAGTTCATGGAACAGTTCATCTTATATCCGGAAATGGGATAATGACTGTAAGGGTAGTTTTTACAACTACCCCACAACCTTTTTAAATATTAAAAAAAATGATTCAAAGAATACAAAGCATTTGGTTATTGGTTGCCGCCGCATTTGCAGCCGCAGGATTTCGGCTGTCATTTTTCAGTGGCAATCAATTAAACCCTGCTACGCAGGCAAAAGAGTGGATGGAATATACTGCTGCACAAAATATTTTGATTATGGTGGCTACCATTGCGGTATCTGTTGCTTCATTGGTAACCGTTTTTATGTATAAGGATCGTAAAAGACAAATGTTGGTAACCATAGTTACTGCATTAATATCTTTGGTGAACATCGCATTATATTTCCATGCAAAGGCAGGTTTTGTAGAAGCCAATTTAGACTTAGGCGCAATAGTAAACTTTGCGATTCCATTACTTTTAATGCTCGCCATTAGAGCAATGTTTAAAGACGAGCAGTTAGTGAAAAGTGCCGATAGATTAAGAGATTAGCCCCCCAACTTAAAATACAATCCATCAAAGAAACGGCGCAGTAATACTGCGCTTGTTTTTTTGTATACCCGACGGAACTCCAGCATATACTAATTCTCCACCCGCATCTCCCGCTTCTGGGCCAAGATCTATAATCCAATCTGCCGATTTTAATACATCGGTATTATGCTCAATTACAATCAATGAATGACCTTGCTCTATTAATGCATTAAAAGATGCCAATAATTTTTTGATGTCATTAAAATGCAATCCTGTGGTAGGCTCATCAAAAATAAACAACACGTGCCCAATTCCTTTTCCCTTTCCTAGAAAGCTTGCAAGCTTTACGCGTTGTGCTTCTCCTCCACTAAGTGTATCACTACTCTGACCAAGTTTTACATACCCCAAACCTACATCCTGCAAAGGTTGTATGGCTTTTTGAATAGCTTTTTCTTCTGCAAAAAACGTAAGGGCCTCATCTACACTCATTTCCAATACATCAAACACCGATTTACCGTTGCATTTCACTTCCAACACTTCTTCCTTAAAACGCTTGCCTCCACAAGATTCACAGGTAAGATGCACATCTGCCAGAAATTGCATCTCAACAACAGTTTCACCCTCTCCTTTACAAGTATCACACCTACCTCCATCTACATTAAAAGAAAAATGTTTGGGCTGAAATCCACGCATTTTAGACAAGCCTTGCTTTGAATATAAATCTCTAATCGAATCATACGCTTTTATATAAGTGATTGGATTACTACGAGATGATTTACCAATTGGGTTTTGATCAATCATTTCTATCGACGCAATCGAATTGATATCGCCCACTATAGCTTTATGCACTCCTACTTTATCTGCCTGTTCGCCTTTTATTTTTTGTAATCCGGGATACAATATTTGTTTAATTAAAGTAGTCTTTCCACTACCACTCACTCCACTAACTACACAAAGGGTATGCAAAGGAAACTCTACCGTAATGTCTTTTAAGTTATTTTGTCGCGCACCCTGTACCGTAATGCTACTGTTCCATTTGCGAACTATTTTAGGTGGATCTATGCGCAGCGCTCCGGTTAAATACTTGCCTGTTAAACTCTCCGGATGATTAATGATGTAATCATAATCTCCAGCAGCAACCACTTCTCCACCCAAATGCGAAGCCAATGGTCCCATGTCTATAATATGATCTGCTTCCCGCATCATCATTTCATCATGCTCTACTACCACCACAGTATTACCTAAATCTCGCAACGACTTTAACACCTCTATTAACCGGGTAGTATCACGCGCATGTAATCCTATAGATGGCTCATCTAAAATATACAAGGAGTTGGTAAGATTACTTCCTAAACTTCTGGTTAACTGTATACGTTGACTCTCGCCCCCACTCAGCGTATTGGCTAATCTATTAAGTGTTAAATAGCCCAACCCAACGTCTAACAATGTTTTTATGCGTTGATTGATTTCCAATAAAATTCGTTTGGCTACTTGTTGATCATGCTCCGACAATTTCAACAGATCAAACCAGGTTTTCACATCACGCACTTGCATTTCACATAGTTCTGCAATATGCTTCTCGCCTACCTTAACATATAGTGCTTCTTTGCGTAACCGGTATCCACCACAATCATTACAATCGGTTCTACCTCTATACCTGCTAAGTAATACACGATATTGAACTTTATATAAGTTTTGTTCTACCTCCTTAAAAAAGTCATTGATGCCCAACGATCCATGTGCGCCTTCCCACAACTGTTTAATCTGCGCAGCAGTTAAATCAATAATCGGTTTATGAATAGGGAACCCAGCTTTACCAGCGCCTTTTATAAACTGTTCTTTCCACCAACCCAACTTCTCTCCTTTCCACGGGGCTACAGCGCCTTCATAAAGCGTTAATCGCTTATCGGGTATTACTAAATCTTTATCGATTCCCAGCACCTGACCAAACCCTTCGCAAACAGCACAAGCACCATAAGGATTATTAAAAGAAAATAAGTTAGGGGAGGGTTCTTCAAAAACAATTCCATCTGCTTCAAACTTATTACTGTAATACAACATTTTATTTGCATCGAGCTCTACCACCATGTCCCCCTCACCCTCATAGAATGCAGTACCAATAGAGTCCGACATGCGATGAATATCTTCTTCTTCAAAATCTTTTACCACTATACGATCAATCAATACAAACACACTGCTTGCAGATTTGGCTGCCGGCTTTTCTACAAGTTGTTTTAATTCTTTATCACTTAACGCTAACATAGCTTCTATGCGTTCTACCTTACTTTCAGCTGCTTTAATATACATCCGAGAAAAACCTTTCTGCATCAATATATTCAACTCTTCACGGGTAGCACGTTTAGCATGCTGTTTAAACGGAACCAATATGACTACTTTAGTACCCATGGGCAAGGCCTGAATAGATTGCATTACATCTGCCACATCATCTTTCTTGACCAACTTGCCGGTAACGGGAGAGATGGTTTTACCAATGCGAGCATATAATAAACGCATGTAGTCGTATATCTCTGTCATGCTACCCACTGTACTTCTGGGTGTGCGGGTAATTACTTTTTGTTCGATGGCTATAGCCGGACAAAGTCCTTTAATAAAATCTACATCAGGCTTCATCATCCTTGCCATAAACTGGCGAGCATAGGAACTTAAACTCTCCGCATATCGTCTCTGTCCTTCAGCAAATAAGGTATCAATAGTTAAAGAAGATTTGCCGCTTCCAGAAACGCCGGTTACTACTATTAATTTGTTTCTTGGAAAACGAACCGATACATTTTTAAGATTGTGCGTACGTGCACCCGTCACAATAATATCATTATCGGTATGGGTGGATGATTGAACTGAAGTAGATTTTGTTGCCATAACTTATCAAAATTAAACAGATTATTACAGCTTTAGTTGAGTAAACCTCAAATAACTTGCAAAAAATCAACTACTTAAAATGTGCATAACCTTCTACCCTTCCAACTTTGTATCCACAAAAGATTTGTGCATTAAAAAGATTTCTATTTTGTTTCCGAATTAAGACTTTTTGCATACTACTAACTAATAAAAAAGGAGTCTTGACCCATAAAAATACTACTATGAACACAATAGAGCAAGTGGCTGATATTGAGCTAATCAAGGCTTTTCAGGATGGTAACACGGGCGCATTTGAGACTTTGATTTACAGATATAAAGATAAAATATTCTCCTCTATTCTTTTTTTGGTGAAGGACACGCATTTAGCGGAAGACCTCTTTCAAGATGTGTTTATTAAAATAATAGACACCATTCAGAAAAAGCGATATACCGAAGAAGGAAAATTTTTGCCATGGGCTTTACGTATTTCACATAATCTATGTGTAGACTATTTTAGAAAAGTAAAAAGGTCGCCGACTATTAAAACCAGCGATGAGGATAAAGATATATTTGACGGGATCCTAATTTCGGAAGAAGCTGCTGACACTAAAATAATGCAGGGCCAAAGTTATGATAGAGTAAGACAAATGCTGGATTTACTACCCGAAGAACAGCGAGAAATTATTGTGCTAAGGCACTTTGCTAATATGAGTTTTAAAGAGATTTCGGAAGTTACCAACTGCAGTATTAATACCGCTTTAGGCAGAATGCGTTATGGACTAATTAATCTCCGAAAAATGATGGCAGAAAAACAGATCATCCTATAAAGAGATTTTATACTAGTTATTAAAAAGCCTGAACTGTAAATAGTTCAGGCTTTTTAATGCGTTATTTTTGCTGAGCATCAAACGCTTGTTTGGCAGATTCTAGATGTGCTATAAATTTTTTCACATCCGGATTATACCCGTACTTGATTTCACTTAGCAGTTTACCATTGGTATCTAAGAACATATACAATGGCTGTGCATTAAATCCAAATTGGGTTATTTCATAATCCAAATTTCTATCCCCTTCAGTTATCATTAAATCGCCATCTTTATTTTTATATTGTTCTGCAAGAGGTAATTCTGTTGATTCATCTACATATAAACTCACCAAAACAAAATCATTGCGCATTCTTTTCAACACTTCTTCATCTTTCCAAACTTCCTTTTCCATTTTACGGCAATTGGCACAACTATGCCCGGTAAAATCTAACATGATTGGCTTATTTAAAGCCTTTGCTGCAGCTAATCCTTCTGCTAAGGTAAAGTAAGCAACCAGGCCATACGGCACGTGTAACTTATCTGCTAAACGAACGGGGGGCTTTGCTAGTGACACAGTTTTGCCAGAGGAGGAGGAAGACTGATTTTGTTGGTACTTTAATTCATCTAAATTAAAATCCTGCGTTCCATCGGGTGGAATAAATCCGCTTAAGTGTCTTAACGGAGCACCCCATAAACCCGGCAAAATATATACTGCAAAGGAAAAAGAAAGTATTGCAAAAAATAATCTTGGCACACTAATAAAAGGTAAATCACTATCGTGTGAGAATTTTAATTTGCCCAATAAATACATCCCTAACAAAATAAAAATCACTATCCATAAAACCAAGAAAACATCTCTGTCCAATAAGCGCCAATGATATATTAAATCTACATTAGATAAAAACTTTAATGCCAGGGCCAACTCAATAAATCCAAAACTAACTTTTACAGAGTTTAACCAGCCTCCACTTTTAGGCATCGATTGTAACATAGAAGGGAAGAAGGCAAATAAAGAAAAAGGCAAAGCCAACCCAACTCCAAATCCAAGCATGCCAATAATTGGAGCGGCCGAAACGCCACCTGTACTTGCTTGACCCAATAAAGTACCTACAATAGGGCCGGTACAAGAGAAGGAAACAATAACCAAGGTAAGCGCCATAAAAAATATACCCATTAGTCCGCCTTTGCTTGCTTTTTGATCTGCTTTATTTGCCCAGCTATTCGGCAACTGTATTTCGAAAGCCCCGAAAAAGGAAATCGCAAATACCATAAAAATCAGAAAGAACAAAATATTAGAAATAGAACTGGTAGCTATCTGATAAAGAATATCATCTCCAAAAATCATTACTAATATAAATGTGGGTAGCGCATAAATTAATACTATGGATAATGAATACCACAATGCATTTCTAATACCTTCTACCCTTGTTTTACTTCTCTTTAAAAAGAAACTAACCGTAACGGGTATCAATGGAAACACGCAAGGTGTAAATACCGCTATGATGCCTGCAAAAAAGCAAAGTAAAAATATTTGCCAAAAACTTTTTCCTGCTATATCGTTAGATGATGGATCTGCATTTTCCGAGCCGGATTTTACCGGAACAGCAAACGATACTTCACCGCTAGGATAAGTATTGTCATTTTTAGCTAACCAGTTAAATGATCCCTTCACAAGTGTGCTATCTGATGAAGCAATATGCAAGGGAAACAAAAACGTTACACTATCTGTAAAATAATGCATAACAGCCGAATTGGCATTATCTACCATTTGCTGCCGACGACCTACTTCCGTAATAGTATCAGCTAATCGTTGGTGTTTATGCAAAGTGCTATCCAGTTGAAATGAAGATATAAAAGCATCTGCCTCTGTTTGTTTGTTAACAGTAAAGAGCTGTACGCCTTTTTCTATTTTAGCAGCAATCTGTACGTGCACCAACGAATCGTTGAGGCGCTTAGTGCTAAATTTAAATTGCACAGGTTGTTGTTCCTGTGCAATAATTGCAGAAGTCAATAGAACGAATAACGCAAACGTTCCTGTAATTTTTTTACTCATTTTATAGCAGCTTTAAGTCGAATACTTTTTTTGTTGGCGGTAAACATTGTTCATCGTCACATACCATATAACTAACAGTACCTGACAAGTTCGTACTAACCCCGGCTTTTACACGAACTACCTGCTTGTAGGTTACTTTACCACTGTAATAAAGAACTTGAACACCAAAAATCTTATCGTAAATTTTCTCCAGCTTTCCGGACTCTGTTAATTTGCCTTCCATAACCACTAATGGATTTTTATTGAACGTTACTTTAGTAGGAATAGGGCCGCCTTTAGGGGTGTTTTGAGCGTACATATGCCAAGGTTTTGGCACATCAGCACTAATCATAATTTCATAAATACCCTGTGCTCTTTTAATTGCGTTGTAAGACCAGCTAACCGGATCCTTAACCTGTGCAAACACATTCGATAACATCAAAACGCCCGTTAAGGCCATTATTAAATGCTTCATGTATATAAATTTATTTTTTAATTGAATTGTAATAGTTTGAACACTTCTTTTCCATCGACATTATTTAATGCGGTAGAAGTAGCTCTTTCGGGATGAGGCATCATTCCAAATACGTTATTGGCTTCATTTCTAATACCTGCAATA
>CANHJH010000021.1 GCA_947460365.1 Sphingobacteriia bacterium
ATGAATTGGACGCCCGAAACCAGTAACAGCGAATATGGTAAAACAAAATACCTGGCAGAATTAGAAGCCTGGAGAGGTATGGGGGAAGGATTAGACGTTGCAGTGGTTAATCCGGTAATAATACTAGGTTCGGGCGATTGGACTACCGGATCTTCTGCCATATTTAAATCGGCGTATGATGAATTTGTTTGGTATACCGAAGGGTCGAGTGGGTTTGTAGACGTAGTTGATTTAGTGAAGGCGATGCAAATGATCATGGACTCATCTGTTACGGGCGAAAGATTTATTATTAGTGGAGTTAACACCGGGTACAGAAATATATATACACTCATTGCCAATGGTTTTGGGAAAAAGCCACCGCATAGAAAAGTCACCGCGTTTTTAGCAGCAATCGTTTGGAGGATAGAGGCCATAAAAGCCATGTTTACCGGAAAAGATCCACTGCTCACCAAAGAAACGGCCAAAACAGCAAGAGCAAAAGTAAATTTCAACAACAGTAAACTGCTTAACCGTTTCCCCGAATTTCGTTACACCCCGCTGGAAACATCTATCCAACGAATTTGTAATGAATTTATAAAAAAACACGAGTTAATTGATAATTGATAATTGATAATGGGTAATTGATAATGGGTAATGAGGAATTGATAATTAAAAAAACATGTATATGAATTGGAGGAATTTTGTTTTAAGCGTTGGCGTGTTAGTGGCATGTACCAAACAAGTAGAAGCGCAAGTAAATACGCCCATCATTCATCACGAAATAACGAAGGAATATACGGAGCCCATTTTGTTGGGTCATGTTGCTGTTGCGGCAATTCAAAAAGATAGTTATGCAAATTGGTTTAAACCCAATTGGGATATGTATACCGTTGATACCGCCACCGTAGAACTAATAAAACCATTGCTAAGAAAAAAAACCATTAACGTGTTTATGGGTACCTGGTGCGATGACAGCAGAATGCATGTGCCCCGCTTAATTAAAATATTGATGACGGCCGGCTTCGATACCAGCAAATTAGCATTGGTAGCACTCGGGCATAATGATGAGCTGCATAAAAAAAGTCCGGAGGGCGAAGAAGTAGGAAAAAATATTGTGAGTGTACCCACGATAATTATTTATAAAAGACGCAAAGAAATTGGAAGAATAGTAGAAAACCCTACAGAATCTTTAGAAAAAGATTTATTAGCTATATTACAAAAAAAATAACCCTACAAATGACCAACATACTGCAATTTATTGCCGACCATTCAATTCCATGTGTGGTAGGTATACTGGTGTTTTTTGGATTAATAGAAGCCATATTCGGCTATTTATCTAACTCAAACAGAACGAAAGATGATTGGATGGTAGAAGGCATCAATGTTTTTGTATTGTTTGTAATAATTAAGCCGGTTGTAATGCTCCTTGCATTTGAATTAATGCAATTTGCATTTCCGTCCATTAAAGACGTTGTGGTCAATTGGAATATTTGGTTAATGCTTTTGGTGTTTTTATTGGTGGATGACTTTTTACAATATTGGTATCACAGATCTTCTCACGAAGTAAAATGGTTATGGAAATGGCATCGACCGCACCATGCGGCTAAAGAAATGGGGCTATTGGTTTCATACAGAGAGGCCGTGTATTTTTTTATGTTGATGCCGAATGTTTGGTGGTTGGGCATATTTACTTATTTAGGTGGAGGATTGGCCGTGTTGAGTGGCTTGGTATTTAAACAGATCATTGTAATCAGTTCACACAGTTTAGTTACTTGGGATTCGTTTTTTTATAAAAGACCCAAACTAATGCCGATAATGAAATTGTTGGAACGTATTTTTATTACTCCTGCATTTCATCATGGACATCATGCTGTTTCAATAGTAGATGGCATTGGACATCCCAATGGTAATTTCGGCAATATGTTTTCTATATGGGATCAATTATTTGGTTCCGCTAAATTTACCCACGCATTTCCTACGGAATATGGCATACCCAATGATCCCAATGATTCTTGGGCATCCCAAACGTTTTATCCGTTGGTAAAATCCAACAAAGCCGGATCAGAAATCTCCAAAGATTTTACGTTTGAAAAAACCACCGTGTTAGAACCCGTTAAAATGCTATTGAAAGAAGGCGATTATTTGTATTGCAAATGTGGCTATAGCAAAACTCAACCATTTTGTGATGGATCACACCACGGCACCAAATATCAACCGCAAAAGTTTAGCATCACCACAGAAAAAGAATACAAGTTGTGCTGTTGCGGATTAACCCAGTCGGGGCCGTTTTGCGACAATTCACATGCAAAAAACAAAGAAAGCTAAGATTCCATTACTTTTTTCCATAGTTCTGGAATGCGTTTCATCCACACAAATTGTCTGCGGATAACGGAAGCTTCTTCTGCGGGGTAGCCCATGTATGTTTTTCCGCCGGGCAATGAGGCTGTAACACCGCTTTGTCCCATCACTACTGCATTAGCCCCAATGGTAATGGTTTTATTAACGCCTACTTGTCCCCATAAGATCACCCCATCTTCAATAATAGTACCCCCGGCAATGCCTACCTGTGAGGCAAATAAACAATTTTTACCTACGGTTACATCATGACCAATATGAATGAGGTTGTCTAGTTTAGCACCTTGTCCAATTCTGGTTTCAGCCGTTACACCACGGTCGATGGTGCAGTTACAACCAATTTCAACAAAGTCTTCAATCACCACATTGCCGCAACTTTGCATGCGTTTATACCACACATCACGGTTCTTTTTTGCATTGTAATAAAATGCATCACCTCCAATAACGCTACCCGACTGAATTACTACATTGTTGCCAATAATAGAGCCATCTAAAATAGATACATTGGGATATATCACACAGTTTTTACCAATGCGCACATCGTTACCAATAAATACATTGGGCATAATAACAGCGCTTGCATCAATCGTTGCGTTGTTGCTGATGGATTGTTGAGCAGGAACAAAAGGTTTAAAGTGATTTACAATCGTTAGGTATGCTTCAAAAGGATCTGCAACAACAAAAATGGTTTTACCATCGGGAATAGTAACCTCATGGGTGTTGATGATAATAAAATCTGCCGCACTTTGAAGACAAGGAGCATAATATTTAGGATGATCTACAAAAACTAAATCGCCGGATTCAACTTTATGAATTTCATTGATGCCTAAAATAGATGCATGGGTATTACCTGCAACTTCTGCATGTATTAAATTGGCAATCCATTGAACTGAAACGGGAGAAGGAAACTTCATTTAGTGTGATTTTGATAAAATAAAGGTAATAAGAGCAGTTGATTATGAAAATAATTAAAAAAATTTGCAGATTCAATCATCCTCCATACAAAAACAAATACAACACAAAGAAAGAATAAAACATCAAAACTAAAAAGATAAAATTTAAAAATAAAACTTGGTGAAAGCCTTTATTCATCAATATTACAGCCAATCAAAAAAATGCAATAAAATGTAAATCATCAATGATAAAAATCAAAAAACAACGAGAAAAAAGCAGAATAATAGTAAACAATCCACATCTAAAATCAAAATGTGAATAAAAATGTACAAAATATTTTTTGCATTACTTAAAAGTATTTTTAATATTGTGGAGGAAAACTAGTTTTCCTGTACTTACTAACCCATCCATATACAAGGTCTCGCTATTGCGAGACTTTTGTTTTAGTAGATTTCAAAGAAGAAAACCATGAGTCAAACAAATTTTTCAGAGCAAGAATTAATTAGAAGAGAAAAGCTTACGAAGTTGCAAGAAGCCGGTGTAGATGCTTTTCCGGCACCATTGTATCCGGTGAATGCTTATTCAACCGACATAAAAAATGGGTATACAGAAGAAACAAAAGATGATTTTGCTGATTTGTGTGTGGCCGGAAGAATTATGAGTATCAATGATAAGGGAAAAGTATTCTTTATTAAAATTCAGGATAGCAAGGGACTTATACAATTATATGTAAAGCGTGATGATATTTGTGAAGGAGAAGACAAATCGTTTTTTGATGACGTGGTAAAACACGGATTAGACTTAGGAGACATCATTGGTTGCACCGGTTATGCGTTTGTTACTAAAACAGGCGAAACCTCTATACATGCAAAAACCATTACTTTATTAACCAAATCATTAAAACCATTACCGGTAGTAAAAAGAGATGAGGAGGGTAATACATTTGATGCAGTAACCGATCCCGAATTCAGGTATCGCCAGCGTTATGCCGATTTAATTGTAAATCCTGCTGTAAAAGAAACTTTTGTGCAGCGTACTAAAATAATTAATACCATACGTGAATACTTAAATGCACAGGGTGCGTTAGAAGTAGATACGCCGGTGTTGCAGGCAATACCCGGCGGTGCAGCGGCTCGTCCGTTTATTACGCACCACAATGCATTAGATGTACCTTTTTATTTAAGAATTGCCAACGAGTTGTATTTAAAGCGATTGATTGTTGGTGGATTTGATTGGGTATATGAGTTCAGCCGCAACTTTAGAAATGAGGGGATGGACCGAACACATAATCCGGAGTTTACGGTATTAGAGTGGTATACGGCTTACAAAGATTACATCTGGATGATGGAGATCACAGAAAATTTGTTCGAAAAAATAGCCATCACCTTACACGGCACCACCGATGTGGTGTTGGGCGATAAAACGATTAGCTTTAAAGCACCGTTTAAACGCATCAGTATACATGATGCTATTAAAGAAAATACGGGTATAGATGTGAGCGCAATGGACGAAGCAGGCTTAAGAGCAGTTTGTAAGCAATTGAAGATAGATGTGCCACCCACCATTGGTAAGGGAAAATTAATTGATGAAATTTTTGGCGCCACCAGTGAGCACACCTATGTGCAACCAACATTTATTATTGACTATCCGGTAGAAATGAGTCCACTTACCAAAAAGCACCGCAGCAAACCCGGATTGGTAGAACGATTTGAGTTAATGGTAAATGGCAAGGAGTTGGCAAATGCATATTCAGAATTAAATGACCCGATAGATCAGCGCGAAAGATTTGAAGAGCAGGTTAAATTAATGGAGCGCGGAGATGATGAAGCGATGTTTATAGACTACGACTTTTTACGTGCATTAGAATATGGTATGCCACCAACAGCCGGTATCGGTATTGGTATCGATCGTTTGTGTATGATGATGACGAATCAGGTATCTATACAAGATGTGTTGTTGTTTCCACAGATGAGACCGGAGAACTTTTAAAAGAATTGAATAAGGGAATGAATAATGAATAATTGATAATGAGGGATTGACCATTGCGATTATCAATTATTTTTAGTGTAGCAAATGGAGTAGGGTGTAAAATTCCCCTCCCTAGGAGGGGTGGTCGCAGACCGGGGTGGTTTTTACCATGAAAAAAGCACAAAACATTCATACTCGAGTAGTATTAAAAGTTTTTGTAAATAAAAAATAGTTTTATCTATATCATTGACCACCTAAAAAGTTAAAAACATAATATTGTAATTTCCACACCACATAAAAAAACGCAGCAACGATATTTAATCATTGCTGCGTTTTACTATAATATAAATCAAATTAATCTCTATAATTCAAAGCGGGCTTTCTATTGCCCAATAGTGGTTTATATTGGTAATCGCCTTTAGCGGTTTTAAATTCTTCTTTGGCTTTGTTAATTAAAGCAGCATCGGTAAATAAATCGATAGCAGTTAAGGCCATTGTTTTAGCGGCTACCATCATTCCTTTGGTACCAATTTCGGTACCGCCACAAGCCACCGCTTGCCAGCTGTGTGCCGGTGTGCCCGGTACCCAAGTTGCAGCACTTAAACCAACAGTAGGTACTGCATAACTCACATCGCCCACATCGGTAGAGCCACCGCTTGCATCAACCGTTGCAGCTAATGGCGTTACTTTTTCGGATGAGGCAATTTCAGGAGCTTTAAAAGTAAAAGAAGCTTGTAGCTTTTGTGCAAAAGCAATTTCTTCCGAAGTATATTTTACGCCGCCTACTTTTTGTAAATTCTTTTGCATGGCTTCGGCAAGTGTTTTGTTAATCAACAAGTCGTGCGTGCCACCAATAATTTCATAGTCAACTTTTGTTTCTGTACCCATTGCTGCACCATTAGCCGTTTTAACCAACCTTTCAAAAATACTGGCTACCTGGTCTTTCTTAGGGTGACGAACGTAATAAAATACTTCGGCAAAATCAGGCACCACATTCGGTGCTTTACCGCCTTGCGTAATCACATAATGCATTCTGGTTTCTTGCGGAACATGTTCGCGCATCATATTCGCCATATTGTCCATCGCTTCTACACCATCTAAAGCAGATCGCCCTCTTTCCGGTGAGGCAGATGCATGTGCAGATAAGCCGGTAAAACGGAACTTGGCCGATGTGTTGGCTAATGCGCTGGTCATGGTAATAGCATTATCATCTCCCGGATGCCAATGTACTGCCACATCCACATCATTAAATAACCCCGCACGCACTAAATACACTTTCCCGCTACCTCCTTCTTCTGCAGGGCAACCATACACGCGAACGGTACCGGTTAATTTTTTGGCTTCCAATAGTTTTTTAATTTCAATACCTGCCGCAATAGAAGCGGTACCAAATAAATGGTGTCCACAACCGTGTCCGCTGGTAACACCGGCTACAGGTGTTTTTTCTGCAGAAGCATTTTGTGATAAACCGGGTAAAGCATCATATTCCGCTAAAACAGCAATTACCGGTTTGCCGCTACCATAGCTGGCAATAAAAGCAGTAGGCATTTCAGCCACACCGGCTTCAATGGTAAAGCCATTGTTTTGTAAAGTTTCTTGTAAAAGCGCACTACTTTTAACTTCTTTGTACCCCACTTCTGCAAATCCCCAAATTTTTAGAGCGGTTGTTTTATAGCCATTATAAGCGCCATCTAAGTTTTTAATTACCTCTTCTTTTAAAAGAGCGGTAGGATTGGCTTTTTGAGCATTTAAACTACAAGCTGCCAATACAATGGAACTGATAAGCAATAGTGGTTTCATGTTTATGTTTTTATTTTTGAATGAGTAGGTAAGCAAACCATTTGTTTATACAAACAAATCTTTAAACAGTTGTCCGCCCGGCACCACTGCATATTTATCTAAGTCGGTAATTCCTTCTGCAGCAAGCACTTCTTCATCAACAAAGGTATTACCGGTGCATTGTGCAGCAGGTTTAGATAAAATAATATGTACGCAGTCTGCAATAATATCGGTGGTACGGCTCATTTTAGCCAATGCTTCACCGCCTAATAAATTTCTAACTGCGGCAGTGTCGATGGTGGTTTTGGGCCAAAGTGCATTAGAGGCAATACCGGCACCTTTTAATTCGGCAGCCCAACCAAGGGCAAGCATACTCATGCTGTATTTAGAAACGGTGTAAGCAATGTGACCGCCCAACCATTTTGGATCGAGATTAATAGGAGGCGATAACGTGATGATATGCGGATTGTTTCCTTTTTTTAGATAGGGGATGCAATGCTTTACTACTAAAAAAGTTCCTCTAACATTTATACTTTGCATTAAATCAAAGCGCTTAGATTCGGTTTGTTCTGTTGCGGTTAATTGAATGGCAGAGGCGTTATTAATCACCACATCAATACCTCCAAAACGTTCAACTGCTTGTTTTACGGCTGCTTCAATCTGATCTTCCTGTCTGATATCTACCTGCACGGCCAGAGCTTTACCACCCGCAGCTTCTATTTCTTCTGCAGCAGAAAAAATAGTGCCGCCTAAGCGAGCATCTTCCGTAACACTTTTAGCAGCAATTACAATATTAGCGCCTTCTTTGGCCAAACGAAGCGCAATGGCTTTACCAATACCTCTGCTGGCACCAGTAATAAAAATAGTTTTGTTTTTAAAAGAAATCATAGCATTGAAGTTAGTTATTAATAGTAATTTATTGCTTTTATAAATCTAGAAATTCTTTAATTACCTGTTCTGTTTCCATGCAAGCTTCATCTAAATTGCTGTTTACAATAATTTTATTGAATTGATGGCTGAACGACATTTCGTAAGCCGCTTTATTTACTCTAACAGCAATGTTTTCGGGAGATTCGGTACCCCGGCTTTCTAATCTTCTTTTTAACTCATCTACCGAAGGAGGTTGAATAAATATAGATAAGCAGTTGTTGCCAAATTGTTGTTGAACATGAATGGCGCCCTTTACATCTATGTCTAAAACAGGAAATTTACCTGCATCCCAAATGCTTTGTAACTCGGTTTTTAACGTGCCGTAATAATTGCCTTCGTAAACCATTTCCCATTCAATAAACGCATTGGCTTCTATTTTAGAACGAAAAGAATCAAGGCTAATGAAATGATATTGTACCCCATCTGTTTCGCCGGCTCTGGGCGCTCTGGTGGCAGCTGAAATGGAAAACGAAAGTTGCGGATATTTATTTAATAAATAACGCGTGATAGAAGTTTTGCCGGCACCTGATGGAGCGGTAACTATAATTAATTTACCCTGTTCCTGGTTCATTGGAAGCATTTAACCGCAAAGAAACAAGTATTTAAATAAAAACAAACGGTAAAACGATTTTATATGATTGATTTTTTACTGTTTCTTCCAACAGCATAATGCGGGTTTAATTCGTTATAAATAGCCGTATAATCTTCGGCGCCAGCGGCAGAGGCGGTTTTAGCGTGCTGAAAATAAGCGCGGGTTTGTTGAAGAATTTCATTTCCAATGAGCAGTTTAGCATCTTCAATTTTTTGTTTGATTTCGTCTACCTGATTTAACAAATCGGCATATTGTTCATATAAATGCAATTGATGGTTGCAAGCACTCACTTCTACGTAATCGGGCACAGATTTGGGGCTTTTACGCATTAATTGCACCGATTTATTTACGAACACTTCGCGTTTGGTATTTAATTTAAACATACTTCTACGCTCACTTGGCTTTAATTTTACCCTATTGGGTATGATACTTTTAAGTGCCGATAAATGTTGCTCAATGGCAATTAATTCTGAACCAACAAAACTTCTAAAAGACGGCATAATCGGGGCATTTATTACAAAACGCTAAAACGAAATAGAAAATTGCTTATTATTAGCAAATAATCAATCAATTTTATGATTGATTATTAGTATCTTTTCGCTTCCTATAAAAGCAAAAAAGCTCTTATGCGTTTATTGTGGATAATATATTTAAAAATATTGGGATGGAAAATAAGTGATCAATACCCTTACCATCTTAAAAAATTTGTATTGATAGCGGCACCACACACCAGTGCCTATGACTTTTTTTTGGCTTTAGCCGTAAGAAGCTATTTGCGCATATATGATATAAGGTACTTGGGAAAAGAAGAATTATTTAAAGGTCCGTTTGGGTTTATCTTCCGCAAAACAGGCGGTATTCCGGTAGATCGGTTCAATAAAAATGCCATGGTAGATCAGGTGGTGGATTTGTTTAATCAAAACGAGAAATTTGTTATTGGTTTATCGCCCGAAGGCACCCGTAAACGTGTAGAAAGATTGAGAACCGGTTTTTATCATATTGCTAAAAAAGCCAACGTGCCCATTGTAATGGCCGGTATGGATTTTAAAAATAAAAAAATTACAATAGCTCCACCGTTTTATCCTACGGATGATATCGATGCCGACATGAAATTTATTTTAAATTACTTTGTAGACCTACAGGGAAAAATCCCTGCTTATGGGTTAGGCCATTTAAAAACTCCCTAAAACCACCCTCCCTACTATGACCAAACAATACCCAACGATTGTAGACCAATTCATCAAATTTGAAACAGAAAAACCCAACCAGCTATTTTTATCAGAGCCGGTGAATGGTATTTACAGAGAATTTACCTGGAAACAAGCCGGTAAAGAAATCAGAAGCATTGCTTCGTATTTACAAAACTGCGGTTTAAACAAGGGCGATAAAGTTGCCATTTTAAGTAAAAACTGTGCGCATTGGATGATGACCGATATTGCGATAGGTATGGCAGGATTGGTTTCTGTGCCATTGTACCCTAATATCACCGCAACCGGCATTAATGAAATCTTATTGCATAGCGAAGCCAAAGCAATATTTGTAGGTAAACTAGATAATCCATTAGAACTAAGAAAGGGCATACCCGATGAATTACTGCAAATTAGTTTTCCATTTTATTTCAATGAAGGTTGCTTGAATTGGGATGATCTGGTGATCAACAACCAACCATTAGCGGGTAATTCTTTTGTTAAGCCTCAGGATTTATATTGTATTATGTACACCTCCGGTACTACCGGAAATCCCAAAGGAGTTATGCACAATTTTCATGCACTATCATATGCCATCTATTCGTTTTTAGAAAGCAACCCTCCTTTTGTAAATGAAATATTTTTCTCTTATTTGCCCTTGTGCCATATAGCAGAAAAAATGCTGGTATTAAACGGCACCGTATTTACAGGCGCAACAGCCTATTTTGTTGAATCTCAGGAAACCTTCGCTAAGAATTTACAACACACCCAACCAACTGTGTTTTTAGCAGTGCCTAGAATTTGGGAAAAAACCAAAGAAGAGATTTTAAAGAAAATGCCGCAGGAAAAGCTAAACAAATTGCTTAAAATTCCTATCGTATCGGGCATTATAAAAAAAGCCATTCAAAAAAAACTGGGACTATCCAGAGCAAAATATATTTATTCGGGCGCATCTCCAATCAATATTGCATTGCTTAACTGGTTTGCAAAATTGGGAATCATTATACAGGAAGCGTATGGCATGACAGAAAACTGTGCCCTATCACATGTAAACAGAAAGGGGTTAACTAAGTTTGGAACAGTTGGTCAAAGTTATCCGGGTGTATCAGTAAAATTGAGTGCAGAAAATGAGTTATTGGTAAAAAGCGATGCCTCCATGTTGGGATATTTTAAAGAACCGGAATTAACAGCAGAAATGTTTGAAGATGGATGGTTAAAAACTGGCGATGAAGGATTTATAGATGCGGAAGGCTATTTTACCATTACCGGCAGAATTAAAGATCAATTTAAAACCAGTAAAGGAAAATATGTAATACCGGCTGCAATAGAATCCAAGGTATTGGCTCACCCATATGTTTCACAGGCATGTATAGTTGGTTCGGGTATGCCGGCACCTTTGTTGTTATGTACCCTTTCAGAGAAAGCACAAGTAGAAGAGCAAAAATCAATCATTGATCATTTGGCTGAATTGTTAAACACCATCAATCATCAACTGGAGCATCACGAAAAAATTGCTAAATTAATTGTTGTAAAAGAGGAGTGGACCATTGAAAATGGCATATTAACCCCTACCCTTAAAATTAAACGCAAGATCATTGAGCAATTGTTTCAACCATATTATGAAACATGGTTTAACTTAACAACAGCAATTTCTTTTGTGTAAAATCAATAGGTTATATTAATTGAAATTTTATGTTGAATAGTATAACCTTTCAGACAATTTATTTAATTTTATGTCGCATAATTTTCAACCCCATTAAACATTTAAATATGACTAAAAATCTACTGGTTTTAGCAGCAGTCACTTCCGTTGCGCTATTTTCATGTGTTAGTCCGGCTAAACTCAGACAGGCTGAACAAAACTACACACAACTAAAAGGTTCTCATCTTGAGTTACAAGACAAGTACAAAGCTTTAAATGACGAGTTAAACAAATGTAAAAACGAAAAAGATATCCTTGGAACTCAAAGAACAGGTTTAGAGTCGCAGATTAGCAGTTTAAATGAACAGTTGGCATATTTAAAGAAGAACAACAATACGGTAATGGATCAGTTAAAAGACTTATCTGTAATTTCCGGATCTCAGGCAGAAAGTATTAAAAAGTCTTTGGAAAATATTGGTGCTAAAGACATCTACATTAAAGATTTACAAGGTTCTATTGCACGTAAAGATTCATTAAACATGGCATTGGTTATGAATTTAAAAGGTGCCATTGGAAACTTAGACGACAAAGACATTAACATTAAGGTAGATAAGGGTGTGGTTTATGTTGATATTTCTGATAAGCTATTATTCAAAAGTGGAAGCTATGATGTAACAGACCGCGCAAAAGAAGTATTGGGAAAAGTAGCTAAAGTGTTGAACAATCAGCCGGAAATTGAATTCTTAGTAGAAGGACATACCGATTCTATTCCTATTAAAAGTTCAACGGTTATCGATAACTGGGATTTAAGTGTAAAGCGTGCAACTACCGTGGTTAGAATTTTACAAGACACGTATGGTTTAGAACCAAAGAGAATGACCGCTGCAGGTAGAGGTCAGTATTTACCTATTGCAGACAACAATACTGCAGAAGGTAGAGCGGCTAACAGAAGAACTAGAATTGTAATTTTACCACAGTTAGATCAATTCTTTAAGTTGTTGGAAACAAAGAAGTAATTCTGCAGAGAAGCCAACATGGCGTTTCTATGAGTATAGTTCAATGATTTGAACCATTCAATAAAGTAGTACAAAAGAGCGATGGATGAATTTATCCGTCGCTCTTTTTTTAAAGAGCAGAAAAAGGAAGCGCATTTAAAACGAGGGGGACATGCTGATTAATTGATTAAGACGTATGTTATAAAGGAGTAAGACACCAGCATGGCGTCTCTACACAAAACCCCGTATCTTGCAATTGAAAGAAACATGTATGCAGGATTATTTGAAAGGATTGAACGAACCGCAAACCGAAGCAGTTACCCATATTAACGGCCCCATTATGATTGTGGCGGGTGCCGGGAGTGGAAAAACCAAGGTACTCACCACCCGTATTGCTCATTTAATGCATAAAGGGGTAGATGCTTTTAATATATTGGCGCTTACTTTTACCAATAAGGCAGCCGCCGAAATGAAAGAGCGTATTGAACGAATTTTAGGTAATTCGGAGGCACGTAATCTTTATATTGGAACCTTTCACAGTGTTTTTGCAAGAATTTTACGAGCAGAAGCGCACCGATTGGGTTATCCCAACAACTTTACCATTTACGACAGCGACGATAGTAAGTCGGTTATTAGAACGGTAATTAATGAAATGAATTTAGACGATAAGCACTACAAGCCCAATGTGGTGGCCAATCGTATTTCAACGGCTAAAAACGGATTAATTGGTCCGGCAGAATATTTAACCGATTATTATCTTCAGCAAGAAGATATGCGTGCCAACAGGCAAGCCATTGGTCAAATTTATGCAGCATACGCCAACCGCTGCTTTAAGAACGGCGCAATGGATTTTGATGATTTGCTCTTTAAAATGCACGATTTATTAAAAAACTTTCCCGAAGTACTGCATAAGTATCAACATAAGTTTAAATACATCTTAATAGATGAGTATCAGGATACCAACCCGGTACAGTATCAAATCACCAAACTGTTGGCAGCAGTTAATGAAAACATTTGTGTGGTAGGAGATGATGCACAAAGTATTTACAGCTTTAGAGGCGCCACCATCGAAAATATTTTACAGTTTCAAAAAGATTACGATGATGTAAAAGTAGTTAAGCTCGAACAAAACTACAGAAGCAGCCAACAAATTATACATGTTGCCAATGAAGTGATAAAAAACAATAAGGGTCAAATCCCAAAAAACCTCTGGACAGAAAATCCGGTAGGAGAAAAAATCACCTTGGTGAGAACCATGACAGATAATGAAGAGGGGAAATTTGTTTCCGATACCATTCAAGAACAAAAGCTCCGAAATCATTATTTAAATAAAGATTTTGCCATTTTATACCGTACCAATGCACAAAGCCGATCTTTTGAAGAAAGCCTCAGAAGAATGGGCATTGCCTATAGAATATATGGTGGCGTAAGCTTCTATCAGCGTAAAGAAGTAAAAGACATGCTGGCTTATTTGCGGGTAATTGTGAACACGCGCGATGAAGAGTCGTTGAAAAGAATTATTAATTATCCGGTTAGAGGTATTGGTAAAACCACTTTAGAAAAGTGTGTGATTTTTGCGAACGAACAAAAAATCACCATGTTTGATGTGGTAAACCGGGCTGGTGAGTTTGGTTTTAAAGCAGGAACTTTAGAATCGTTGCAGAATTTTGCTACCATGATTAAGTATTTCCAGAGCATGTTAACCGATAAGAATGCTTATGATGTTGCCGTTCAGGTGGGTAAACATACCAATTTGGTGAAGGAATTATTTAATGATAAAACTACCGAGGGATTAGCCCGTTATGAAAACGTACAGGAATTATTAAACTCGGTAAAAGAATGGACGGAGAGCCCTAGTAATGAAGATGGAGAGTTGGGCGATAAATCGCTGGGTTCTTACTTGCAGCAAATTACCTTGCTAACCGATGCGGATGACGATAAAGAAAACAACGATGTGGTAAAACTAATGACCATACATGCTGCAAAAGGGTTGGAATTTGGGTGTGTATTTGTAGGAGGGGTGGAAGAGTCGTTGTTTCCCAGTGGCATGAGTATAAATACCAGGGAAGAACTGGAGGAGGAACGCCGTTTGTTTTATGTAGCTGTAACAAGAGCCAAGGAAAGATTGTGGTTAACGTATGCTAATTCGCGTTACAGATTTGGACAATTGGTGCAAAATGAACCGAGTAGATTTATTGAAGAGATGCCAGAGCAATATGTTGACAAAACATACGCCGGTGGTGGTGCAAGAAACAATTCAAACACAGATTGGGGCAATGCTTTTCAACGGATAAACAGAGGAAATGGAAGTAGCGAGGCCGCAAGTGCCGAAAAAAGATATGGCCCTCCTCCATCCAAAAAACCGGCCAGCAGTAAACCGGAATATATGCCGGCAAAGCCATTGGCGCCTAAAGTAACGGCTCATGTACCATCGGCTAATTTTCAGGCAAGCGATACTTCGGCTTTAGAGGCGGGGAATACCGTAGAGCATCAAAAATTTGGCTTCGGAAAGGTAATCAATATAGAAGGGTCGGCACATAATCCGGTAGCAACCATACAGTTTGCTAAAAATGGAGAAAAGAAAATAATGTTGAATTATGCTAAGTTAAGAATCGTAGAATAGGGCAAAAAACAAACGATATAAACCATTAAATAAGCTTTCGATATCCGAAAAATAACGATATATAAACAGTTAACGACCTAAAATGAACCGATTAGCCCTCGATTTGTTTTAAATTTGTAGTTATAATTATTTCGAATAAAACAAACAATATGATACAGACAGGAAATCCGGTAATCAGCATTTATACAGAAATGACCCCCAACCCGGAAACGATGAAGTTTGTGGCTAATAAATTATTGTATCCTGGCAAGAGCATAGATTTTGCAGATGAAACATTAGCTGGACCCTCCCCTTTGGCAAAAGAACTATTCAGTTTTCCATTTATAAAAAGTGTATTTATTGCCAGCAATTTTATTACACTTACAAAAACCGGAGATACAGAAGATTGGCAAGATGTAATACCCACCATTAAAGAATTTTTAAAACAATATTTAGAGAATGGTGGTGTAGTGGTAAACGATGACGAAGTAGCCAAAGTAAAACAAGAAGCCACCAATACGGTTAGTGCGGATGATGATGATATTGTAAAGCGTGTAAAAGAGTTGTTAGAAAATTACGTTAAGCCTGCAGTAGAAATGGACGGCGGCGCAATACAATTTAAAAGTTACAATGATGGTATTGTGAACTTGATGTTGCAGGGAAGTTGCAGTGGATGCCCCTCTTCTATGATTACTTTAAAAGCAGGTATTGAAGGGATGATGAAGCGCATGATACCGGAAGTTAAAGAAGTGGTTGCAGAAGCAGAATAATTTAAATCGAACCAATTGAATCATAAAAATCCATTGCAAGCATCACCCATGCAAGCGATGGATTTTTTTATTAACAGCGAGGCATAAATGGATACATCAATTCTATCGAATCAACTTATAGAAGGAATAAAGCAAACCACCATGCTGGAGTTTATTGGTGTATTTGCCGGTATTGCCAGTGTATGGTTTAGTAAAAAAGAAAACATTTTAGTATATCCGGTGGGCTTAATCAATACGGTTATATATATATATTTAAGTATCAAAGGGAATTTATTGGGAGAAGCCAGTGTAAACCTATATTATACCATCATGAGTATTTATGGGTGGGTGCTGTGGTCTAAAAAAGATGCACACAAAAAAGAACATGTATTGCACATTACACTGAACAATACAAAAGATTGGATCATACAGTTATTGTTTTTTGGAATACTATATGGTGTGTTGTTTTTTTCGCTTACAGAACTTAAACAATCATTTGCTTCAGGAGCTATACCGTGGGCAGATGCATTAGCCAGCGCTACAGCCTATACCGGAATGTGGTTAATGGCTAAAAAGAAAGTAGCAAGTTGGTATTGGTGGATTGCTACAAACATCACTTCTATACCGCTGTATTTTATGAAGGGATATGTTTTTACCAGTGTACAATTTATTGTACTATTAATATTAGCCATACAAGGATTAATTAGTTGGTATAAAAAGGCGCAACATGCAACAAATTAAAAAGGTAGTAGTAATTGGACCGGAGTCTACCGGAAAAAGCACCCTGTGTAAACAGTTGGCCCACCATTTTAATACATTGTGGTGCGAAGAGTATGCGCGCGAATATTTATTAGATAATGGCACGAATTATACAGCAGTTGATTTGTTAACTATTGCAAAAGGTCAGTTAGCATTAGAAAACATTTATACGAATCAGACCGCAGAACTAATCAGTAAAGATCCCAACACACCGCCGGTTTTATTTGTAGATACAGATATGTACGTAATGAAAGTGTGGAGCGAGTATGTGTTTGGCGTATGCGATTTTTTTATTTTAGACGAATTGGTAAAGCACGATTACGATTTGTATTTACTCTGTAATATTGATTTACCATGGATTAAAGATGAATTAAGAGAATACCCCGATGAGCAACCCCGCATAGAGTTGTTTCATATTTATAAAGACCTGCTCATTAATCAACATAAACCGTGGGTAATAATTAGCGGAAATTATGAAGCGCGATTGAATGCAGCAGTAAAAGCAGTAGAGGGGATATTAAAATAACCATTCGCCCAAAGTATTGCATATCTATTACCAATCGTGCTTTGCAATTAACACACAACAATAATATTTATACGTACTGTTTTCATTATAGGCCCAACCAATAGCTATATCGTAACATTGCTTATGAAAATCATCGATACCTAGTAAGTGAACTCTATGACCCGCTTTGCTATGAACCCGTTCTTTACCATCACTAATTAATTGAATAATAGCATCCACTGGTGATTTTGCACCAGCACTAAGCGATTCGAAGAAGTTGCTGGACTTAGGTTTTAACCACGCAGCATTTAAGGTATAGCCCGTTTCATTAATAAAGTAATTCATTCCGTATCCTTCGGGATTTACATGGTTAAAATAATTTCGGTTGGCCATGTCTTCTGCTTTTTGTTGGGCTGCAATAGCCAACTGATCGTTCCATTTTAAAGGTGCAGATGCCGGTATGTTATTGAGTTTTACACCAATGGTTTGGGAAAATGCTTCAGGATTTGCCCGTATTTTATTTAAAAAATCAACTGCTTCTGCTATTTCAGGAGTTTGGGATTGAATGGTAGAATTGATAAAAAACAAACCGAACAACAAGAAGGAAATAAATAAATGATAGGCTTTCATTATAAGGAGGATTGGAGTTAGGTATAAATATAATAAAAGACTAGACTAGTTGTACCTAACGGAATGCTAAATTAAAATCAAAATTTTCCATCATTTGTTTTAATTTTATCGTTATCCTATAATTATAATCCATGCAGCGTAAAATCATTTTAAAATTAATTTTAGTGTTGATAGTGACCAACACCGTTCTTTCGAAGAAAGATGTAAACGGTAGATTCGTTGTAGCTAACAATAAGGTTGCGCATTACAAAAAGGAGCAAAGTATTTCAGATACCATAAGCAATTCATTAATTGGCAAATGGGTAGGGAACCCAATCATTTATCAATACAAAGAATTTACCGTGTCATTTGGTGCGGATAAGACTTTTAATCTCGTAGAATATAATACCGAAACCAAGAAAAGAAAATCGTTAACCGGTCCACAAAAAAGATCGGATGGCACGATTGTTCAATTACAATTAAAGTATGCGCCTGTAATGAACCAACCCACTTTTAATTTATTATTAACGCCGGTAATAGATGGCGTTGAATTTGAGAAAAAAATGTATGCCAAATATGCTTTGCTGAATACTACTACTATGAAGTTGGTGCTATTATTTGATGATTCTACGGCAACCTCCAATGCGGAAGAAATTATTTTAAGAAAACAAAACTAGTGGAAGCCCATTTATGTTGGTTGCATAAATGGTTATTTGGCGCGCACTAAATTAATTATGTCTTCATCATCTTCTAGATTGCGCATTTGCTGCATTATTTGAGGGTAACGCCAGGCCACACGTTTACTCATTGGTTTTACGGTAAACTTTTTAGGATTGGGTAAGCACGCAATAATCATAGCCGCTTCTGCGCGAGTAAGATTTTTTGCAGGTTTATTAAAATAATGTTGTGCGGCTGCCTCAATACCAAAAATGCCCGGCCCCATTTCAATCACATTTAAGTAAACTTCTAAGATTCTTTGTTTACCCCAGATCCATTCAATTAATTTAGTAAAATATAGTTCCGGTACTTTTCTAATATATTTAGAAACACCACTGCCTTGCCATAAAAAAACATTTTTAGCGGTTTGTTGAGTAATGGTGCTGGCTCCGCCGCCCAAAGGAATTTTAGTTTTCTTTTTCTTCTTTTTAGGCTTTAAACTTTTTTCAATAGCATCCCAGTCAAATCCACCATGATCGGGATAGGCTTGATCTTCGCTGGCAATAGCGGCTAATTTTACAGAGGGGTTTATTTCATTCCAACTTACGTAATCGCGTTTTAAACCGTAGGAGAACGAATTGTTGATTTGTGTAATGGTAATGGGGGGCATTAACCATTTGGTAAGAAGGGTAAACAACAAGGAACTAACGAATAAAATAAGAAAGGTTCTTTTAATATAGAACCAACTTTTTGCTGCTATGCCTTGTTTTTTTGTTGCCATATTGTAAGCTTACTATTTTTTTATTGCGTCTCCAAAATGCAAAACGCCCCAACATAATGCAATGCCAAATCCAATTAATATTAGTCCGGATAAGATATTAATATAATGAAGATTTTTAGCGGTAAGTTTAGATCTCAGTTTGCCGGCAAAATATACTTTTAAAATATCGCTCAACAATACAAAAACTAAACAAGTAAAAAACACAATGAACTTATACTGAGCAGGATTAACCGTATCGGCCGCATCTCCAATAATAGCTGCAGTCCAGGCGAACCAAAAAATAAACACACCCGGGTTCAATATATTCATAAAATAACCGGCCAGAAAGACTCCTGCAAAATCTCTTTTTCTAAATTTCTTTTCAATGATTTTATTCTCCTCATCGGTTTTTACTTTTTTAAAAAACAAAGTATAAAACCCTACAATAATTAAAAAGATACTGCCGGTAACAGCAATTGCGGCGCTGTGACTTAAGGCCATTGTAAAAAGGGTAGTAAAAAAATTACAAACCAATACCAAGGTAATATCACTGGCAGAAACACCGGCTACAAAAGTATACCCTGCTTTATGTCCGTTGTTGATACTTTGCTTGATGATAGCAAAAATAACCGGGCCAACGGAAATGCTTAAGAAAATCCCCAGCACTAAACCTTTTATAATTGGTGCAAGCATAAATACATCGTTAGCAAAACAAGTGATAAATATGGTGTAATAATTAATTTGCCTTTGTTAAAAACAGCAGCCAGTCTTCCAACATTTGTCCTTTAAGCACACGAGGAAATTTATGTTGTCCGCCCATTTTACCTTTTGTTTTCATGAAGTCGAGAAAGTGTTGTTCGCTTAAAACTTTTAAATTAATTTCTTTTAATGCGCTTTTACGTTCAACGGCATAGTCGTCGTTTAACTCATTTAAACAGGCATCAATACAAGCGCAAATTTCAGCTTCATCTATTTTATCGTTGCAAGCAATATACCACTGATGGCCAAAGAAGTTGCCGCAAGGCACACCGGCAACGGTAAATTCGGGGATGCTGATATTGAATTTTTCACTGGCCATTTGAATGGCCTTGTTCATATTATCTACGCTGAGGTGTTCGCCCACCAAACTTAAAAAGTGTTTGGTTCTTCCGGTGATAATAATTTCAGCACGTTCTTTATCAACAAATCTAACGGTATCGCCAATTAAATATCTCCAGGTTCCTGCAGAGGTGCTGATGAGCAATGCGTAATCTTTACCTTCTTCTACCTCGTGCAACATGAATGCTTCCGGATGATCAATCATATCTCCATCCGCATTAAAATTAACCTCATCAAACGGAACGAATTCTAAAAAAATATGTTCGTTGGTAACCAGGCGCATACCGGTTGCATTTTGTCGGTCTTGATATGCAATAAACCCTTCACTGGCTAAATACGTTTCAATATAGGTAATAGGTTTACCCAATAACTTTTCAAATCCCTTTTTATATGGCTCAAAACTAACACCTCCGTGCACAAAAAAAGCAAGGTTGGGCCATAGTTCATGAATATTGTTTAGTTTATATCGATCTACAATTTGCTCAACACATAATTGAATCCACGCCGGAACGCCAATTAAAAAACCAATATCCCATTGCGGAGCTTTGTCAACAATTTCATTGATTTTTTTATTCCAATCTTTTTGCTTGGCAATTTTTTTACCGGGCTTATAAAAAGGTTGAAACCATAAGGGAGTTTTTTTTGCAGTAATTCCACTTAAATCGCCCGCAAAATATCCGTTGCCTTTTTGCAGTTCAGTGCTACCGCCAAGGGTAAGCCAACCTTTACCAATTGAAGAAAAAGGAATATTTTCATAAGCACGCAGGCTGAAAAGCTGCTTAATCATTATGGTTTTATTGCCCTTTAATAGATCATTGGTAATAGGAATATATTTGCTGGAAGACTCACTGGTACCGCTACTTAGCGCGTAATATTTAATTTTTCCCGGCCAACAAATATCCGATTGTCCCTCAATTGTTTTGTGCCACCATTCGCTATAAATTTTATTATAGTTATAGGTAGGAACCAGTTCCTGAAATTTCTTACCCGGATGTTTACTAAGTAAAATCTCATCGAACTTAAACGCCTGACCAAATGCGGTAAAACGAGCCTTTTTTAGCAACTTTTTTAAGACCCTAAGCTGTTCCCTACGCAAATTGTTCGTTGGTAAACGAAGCGCTTTTAAAATGGAATTAGGTAGTTTAATATCAAAAATGGGCATTACTAAAAGGTTATTTTTGGGGCTACGAAGCTAAAACAAATGTGTTATACTGCCATAGTTAAGTTGCTTGGCATTAAAAAAACCAATACGGGTAACTTTATGAGCAGGATAGATTAATAAGCGAACCATTTAATAAAAGCCCTTTTAATCCATTATTTCAGCGCTGTTTAAAAGTTCCCTAAAGCTATAAATAACTAAACTTTAATAATGTTTTCGATGTAAACGTTACCAAATCTTTTCAAATCAGCTAAATGGGCGTTACTTTTGCAGCATGTTTAAACAAACGCTACTAAAAGCTGCCGAGGCAGGCGCAGCAGAATTAAGCCGCTTTTTTAATGGAAGCTTTGAAATCAGTAACAAGGAAGGGGTAAATAACCTGGTAACAGAAGCCGACCATGCTTCTGAAAGAGCCATTATGGCCGTTATTCAACAAGATTATCCGGATCATTATATTTTAACGGAAGAATCCGGAGCAATCATTCAAGACTCTACCTATAAATGGATCATAGACCCGATAGACGGAACGGTAAATTTTGCCAACGGCATTCCGCTTTGCTGTGTAAGTATAGGGTTGGAGCAAGATGGAAAAATGATTATGGGTGCGGTATATAATCCGCTTATGAATGAATTCTTTTTTGCGCAAAAAGGTTTTGGCGCCACTTTAAATAATAAACAGATACAGGTAAGCCAGAAAACAGCAGTCATTAAAAGCTGTTTGGTTACCGGATTTCCGTATACGTATTTAGATGAGCCCAATGGCACAATTCAGGTTTTAGAAAAACTAATCAGAAATGGTGTTCGGGTAAGAAGATTAGGAAGTGCCGCCATAGAGATC
>CANHJH010000022.1 GCA_947460365.1 Sphingobacteriia bacterium
AACACTATCACCTTTTTTTGCTTGTTGCATGATAATTTGTGTTTACAGCCAAATGAATGAATGGCTTAAACGACAAAAGTACAAACCTCCACGTTAAAGTAGCAGTATTTTTACCTAACTTCCCGTTAATTATTACTTATATGATGAAATATATTATTATATGCCTGTTGGGGTTGAATACTACCGCCTTAATTGGTCAGTCTAAAGCTAGTCAAATACTCCCTGCCGCCTATCGCACAGAAGCCTATTTGCCTTTACTGAAAGGCAAACGCGTGGGCGTTTTTGCGAATCATACCGCAACCATCGGCCAAACTCATTTAGTGGATAGTTTACAAAAATTAGGCATCAACATTACTATTGCTTTTGGACCGGAACACGGATTTAGAGGTACTGCAGATGCCGGTGAAAAAGTAGACAACTATAACGACCGCGCCACTGGTATTCCCGTTGTTTCTCTGTATGGTAAAAAAAGAAGACCTTCCGCGGAAGATCTTCAAAAAGTAGACATCCTCCTGTTCGATATTCAAGACGTTGGGGTTCGCTATTATACTTTTATTTCTTCACTTCAAGAGTACATGGAAGCGGCTTTTGAGAACAAAAAACCTTTACTCATACTAGACAGACCCAACCCGAATGGTTTTTATGTAGATGGGCCTGTTTTAGATACCGCTTACAGAAGCTTTGTTGGCATGCAACCAGTACCGGTTGTGTATGGCATGACCATTGGAGAATATGCCCTGATGCTTGCAGGTGAAAAATGGTTGAGTGAAAAAGCTAACACCACAAGAGATCATTCGGTTTTATTTGATGTGATAAAATGTGCAAATTATACCCACGATAGTAAGTACGAATTACCGATTAAACCCTCCCCTAATTTACCCGATATGTCGGCAATTTACTGGTATGGCAGCACCTGTTATTTTGAAGGTACCATCTTAAGCGAAGGTAGAGGTACCGACCATCCTTTCTCTATTTTTGGGCACCCGCTACTAGCTAAAAACCTGTTTGCTTTTACGCCTACCAGCAGAGATGGCGCAAAAGAGCCTAAACTAAAAGATCAACTTTGTTATGGATGGAATGTTTATGCAGATGGAAAAGAAGTTTTAAAAAAGCTGAACAATCAAATTAACATTGATTTTTTAGTTGAAGCCTATCAACTATATCCACAAAAGGACAGCTTTTTTCTTCGTCCCAAATTAGATAAACCTACTGCCTATTTTTTCAATAAACTAGCAGGTAATGAGGAGCTGAAAAAGCAATTGATTGCCGGAAAAACTGCAGCTGAAATAAGAGCCAGCTGGCAGCCGGGGTTAACTGCCTTTAAAAAAATCAGACAGCAATATCTGTTGTACAAAGATTTTAAATAAAATAAAAAACACTTGATTCCTTTTACATTTGCAGGATAAAGCAAGTATAATATGTTGAATCCTCGTATAGTTTTTATGGGCACACCCGATTTTGCAGTTGCGTCTCTAGATGCATTGGTTACTGCAGGATTCAATATTGTTGGGGTAGTAACGGCACCTGATAAGCCCGCTGGCAGAGGTATGAAGATGAATGAAAGCGCCGTAAAGAAATATGCGGTAGCCCATGATTTACTGTTGCTTCAACCCGAAAAATTAAAAGATCCGGAATTTTTTGCTTCGCTTAAACACCTGCAAGCAGATATACAGGTTGTGGTAGCTTTTAGAATGTTGCCCGAAATAATATGGAATATGCCCCCTATGGGAACCATTAATGTACATGGCTCCCTCTTGCCCGACTACCGTGGAGCAGCTCCAATTAACCGAGCCGTAATGAACGGTGAAACAATGACCGGTGTAACTACTTTTAAATTAAAACATGAAATAGATACCGGAGATATTCTTTTACAAGCAACTATGCCTATTGGGGAGAATGAAACGGCTACCGAAGTGCACGACCGCATGAAAATAATTGGCGCTAACCTGTTGGTACAAACCATAAAAGAATTAGTGGATGGCACTATCAAAGAACAGCCGCAAGTATTAAGTACACACCCCAAACACGCTCCTAAATTATTTACCAAAGACTGTGAAATTGACTGGAATAATTCAGTTGATTCCATCCATAATCAAATAAGGGGACTGTCGGTTTTTCCGGGTGCCATTACTAAACTAGATGGTAAAATCTTGAAAATATACCACAGTGAAAAAGAAACAACCGCGCCAAAAGGCTCTCCTGGAGAGGTTGTTTCTGATGGAAAAAATTATTTAAAGTTTACTTGTACCGATGGCTATATACTCGTTAAACATCTTCAACTAGAGGGCAAGAAAAGCATGCAGGTTCAAGATTTTTTACGCGGTTATAGAATAGCAGATTAAGCTTATTGGCCAATCGCTTTTTTCAATTCATCTAACGCAACGATACCCTGTTTGCGCCAAGTTTCTTTGCCATCTTTAAAAACAATAAATGTGGGTAGTGCTACAAAGTTTAAATACTTCATTACCGTGATGTCATTGCCGCCATCAACCTTTACGAACGTATACGCACTGCCCATTTCTTTTTGTAATTGTTGTAATACCGGCTCCATTTTTTTGCAAGGCGGACACCATTCTGCACCAATATCTACCAAAGCAACTTTAGCTCCATTAATCATTGATTGAAATGCCGGTACAGTTAATTCGGCAGGAGGATTGGTAGCAATAACCGGTTTACCTTCCATTTTCCAGGTCGACAAACCGCCTCCCATATTATAAACTTCTTTAAATCCTTGTGCCTTAAGGGCTTGCATTGCTTGACCGCTTCTAACGCCAGAAGCACAATAAATTAGTACCGGTAAGGATTTATCTAAATATTGTGTTCTATCCGCAAATTGTGCTTGATCTAACCAATTGGCCTGCAAGGCATTGGGTAAATGCGCAGTTTGATATTCTCCCGCAGTTCTAACATCTAATAATTGAACTTTAGGTGCTGTCATTTTTTGCTCGAATTCGGTTGCAGACAATACACCAGCCTGACTGTTTGCATTACAAGAAATAAAAAACAGGGCAGAAAAAAACAGGAATAAATATTTAATGGTAGGGTTCATATGTTTGATTGATTGTATAAGTTTAAAATATAAAAATACATCATTTTACCCCTTTAAAATTCTCCACTCGGCGGGGTAATAATTATTTACTCTATTGGCCAACACTTTTACCCAGCCTAAATATACGTGATCGAATTTCAGCAAATACCATCCCTGCCTGGCTTCCAACTGTAATTCATTTCTTCGTAAATATTGTAAAGCCTGGTCTTTATTTACGGTAATACAAGGCAAACTATTTAGATGGAGTGTAGATACCGCCAATTCATGCGCAGGAATGAGGTCTTTTCCTTTGGGGCTTCCTATTTCAATACCTGCTTTCTTGATATACAACACTTTGGCTAATTGTTGCAATGTATTCATCCAAATAGTTGGAATGATACGAATGGCATCATTTTGTTTGAAAGCGCAGAAACCGTCGGGCAGCTGAAAAAATGTGTTCATCAGTTCCAACTCATTTTTAGCAGGTTTTGGAAGCGTTACTTCTTTCCATTTGACAAAATGATCAGGTGCAGTTTTTTTAAATGCAGCAATAAAGAAGCCCTCTCCTTTTATTAAGTTAGGATAAAAACGAAAACATGGAGCACCACTATTTGCGGATGCTGTTCTTACAATATTCCATTGGTCGGAAATGGCTAAATCTAATGGTTGCAACCCCATTTCAGCAACCAACCATTCAGCTATTTTTTCATCTTCTTCAACAGAATACGAACAAGTAGCATACAATAAAATACCCTCTTCTTTTAAGGAGGGCAAAATAGCAGCTAAAATTTTTTCTTGTCGCTGACTGCAATGCAACACATTTTCCTGGCTCCATTCATCAATTGCAGCAGGATCTTTTCTAAACAATCCACTACCGCTGCAAGGTGCATCAGTTAATATTACATCAAAAAAACTTTCGAGTGGTTTAAAATGATCGGGGTCGTTGTTGGTTACAATTACATTGGGTTGTCCCCATTTGGTAATATTTTCTACCAACACAGCTGAACGAGATTTAATTACTTCATTGGCTACTACTAAGCCATCAGCAAAATAGCTTGCAAGTAATGTGCTTTTACCACCTGGTGCAGCGCATAAATCCAGTACTTTTTTCCCTTCGGTTTCCTTGCCAATAAGTTGTTCCAGGGCATGCCATAAAAACATACTGCTGGCTTCTTGTACATAATAACCACCAGCATGAAAAACAGGATCTAAGGTAAAAGATGGTCGGGCGGATAAATAATGTCCCTGCTTACACCATGGAATGGGTTCCTGCATTAAATTGGCAAAAGGCTGGGTATTTTTAAAAGGATTCAACCGAATAGAAGTAACCTGTTCGCCCGAAGCATGTACTGCTTCAAATGCTTTACTATCAAACCCTTTAACGGTGCTTAATGCATTTAATAACTGAATAGGAAGCCCCATATAGCATACAATATTTTCGTTGTTGGTTGGCTGATCGAATTCATTCGTAAAGGCGAATTACATACTTTTTATTTCAGCAACCAGTTTTTGCAATGCGGCTTTGGCATCACCAAATAACATAGAGGTTTTAGGCTGAAAGAATAAAGCATTTTCTATTCCGGCATAGCCCGGTTTCATACTACGTTTGTTTACAATAACCGTTTTTGCTTGTTCTACTTCTAAAATTGGCATACCATAAATAGGAGAAGCAGGATCTGTTTTAGCAGCAGGATTTACCACATCGTTTGCGCCTAAAATAAGTACTACATCGGTTTGCTTAAACTCATCGTTAGCCGCTTCCATTTCCAATAACTTATCATAATCTACATCTGCTTCGGCCAATAATACATTCATGTGGCCCGGCATTCTACCAGCCACCGGATGAATGGCATACTTAACGTCAACACCTTTCTCTTCCAATATTTTTTCTAACTCGTGACAAATATGTTGTGCCTGAGCTACGGCCAATCCGTATCCGGGAACAATAATCACTTTGTTGGCATAGCTCATACAAACCGCTGCATCGCTTAATGCGATTTCTTTATAGCTACCGGTTACCGCTTGTTGTGTTCCACCACTGGAGGCACCGAATGAACCAATTAATACATTCAGCAAACTTCTGTTCATTGCTTTACACATCAATATGGTTAACAGTGTGCCCGCTGCACCAACTAAAATACCACCGGTAAGCATCACCTGATTATTGTATAAAAATCCGCCACAAGCAGCTGCCACACCGGTAAAAGAATTTAATAAGGAAATTACCACCGGCATATCGGCTCCACCAATTGGCAAAACAAATAATACCCCATACACCAGGGATGCTACTAAAACAACATAAAACAATGGCAGTGTATCGGCAGTTAAATTAACTATTAAATATGCAGATAATGCAATGGCAAAAACAAATAATACAATATTGAAAACTTGTTGTCCTTTAAAAGAAAAATCTTTGATGCTGCCATTTAACTTACCCCAGGCAATGATACTTCCGGCAAAAGAAACCGAGCCAATTATAAGCCCTGCAAAAATACTGAGATACGTTGCATAGGGCACTTCTGTTAAAGGTGCAGCAACACTTGCAATAGAAAAATGGTGGGTAATATGTTTAAACTCAATAATAGAGATTAAAGCAGCACAAGCGCCCCCCATGCCATTAAACAAGCTCACCAATTCCGGCATGGCCGTCATCTTTACTTTTTTGGCAGCCAGTACACCAATAACAGTTCCAATAATTAATGCGGCAAAAATCCATACATAATTATGCAACCCTTCCCCATTTTCCTGGTATAAAAAAATAGTTCCGACGATAGAAATGGCCATACCAAATGCGGCAACCAAATTCCCTTTACGGGCAGATTCGGGATGCGACAACATTTTCAATCCTACAATAAAAGTGATTGATCCTATCAAATAACAAAGCGTAAGCAGATTTAGTTCCATGATTATTTTTTCTTCTTAAACATTTCAAGCATTCTATCTGTCACCACAAAACCTCCCACCACATTGAGCGTACCTAACAGCACTGCTAAAAATCCAATGATTAATGCAGTATAATTACCTGTTTCTACTCTACCCATTACTATAATTGCCCCAATAATAACCACACCATGTATGGCATTGGCGCCACTCATTAATGGCGTGTGTAATACACTGGGCACTCTGCCGATTACTTCAATACCTAAGAAAATAGACAGTAGCACAATGTAAATGATGTTAATATGCTGGTGTACGTAATTCAATACAGATTCCATTGCAACAATTTATTTTAAGTCAATTAATTCCGCTATACGTTCATGGGTAATAGCACCATTATGCGTTATGCAACAGCCTTTAACCAAGTCGTCCTCAAAATTCAAATTCAGGTTACCTTTATTATCTATAATGAGTTGCAAAAAGTTCAGTATGTTTTTTCCATACAATTTGCTGGCATCCCAGGGCATTTCTGCAGCAAGTTGACTGTTGCCTACCAGGGTAACGCCATGCAACAAGATGGTTTCATTATTTTTAACCCCAAACACATTGCCGCCGGTTGAAGCTGCTAAGTCTATTACTACAGAACCGGGTTTCATTTGTTGCAGCATTGCTTCTGTAATTAATAAAGGGGCTTTCTTCCCTTGTAATTGAGCTGTGGCAATAATGATATCTGCTTTAGCAACCGCTTCTGCCAAACGGGCTTGTTGCTTTTGTTTAAATTCTTCCGATTGTTCAACTGCATATCCACCGGCTTTAGATGCATCGGCAGCACCCGCAACTTCAATGAATTTACCGCCCAGGCTCATTACTTCTTCTTTTACAGCCGGTCTGGTATCCGATACTTCAACAACTGCACCTAATCTTTTTGCTGTGGCAATGGCTTGTAATCCGGCAACACCTGCGCCTAGTATCAATACTTTTGCGGGAGCAATGCTGCCAGCAGCTGTCATGAACATAGGAAAATAACGTGGAAATAAGTTTGCAGCTAATAATACAGCTTTATAACCGGCAATATTAGCCTGACTGCTTAATACATCCATAGATTGTGCTCGTGTGGTACGAGGAATCATATCTAAACTAAAAGTGGTTAACTTTTTATCGGCCCACTTTTTCATCAAATTAAACTGAAATAAAGGCTGATAAATGCCCACCAAAATAGTGCCTTCTTTTAACAAGTTCAGTTCCGATTCTGGCAAAGCCCAATAAGCCAATAATACATCGGCTTGTTGTAGAATTTTTTCACGTGTTTCTATGGAAACTTGATTGGCCTGATATAAAGTGTCGGCAGCAAATGCGGCTTCTCCGGCACCGGATTCCAGCCATATACTATTGCCATTCTTAATTAAAGCAGCTGCTTGTTCTGGAAGGATGGATACTCTTTTTTCTCTATTTTGCTCTCTTAGAATACCGATTATCATGCCTAAAATTACATTATTTCTTTGAATCAGGATTAAAATTCAAAAATCAAAAGGCAAAAGACAAAATTCAACAGTAAAAAGCACCGCACAGGTATTAAAATCTGATCACAAAGTGTTCTTTTTGTTGTTGCTCTTTGCGTAAAAAAACGAGCCCAATAAAAAACAAATCGATGGTAAGTGTAACAGCAGGATGGTTTTTCACTTCTTCCCACGCGCCTTCCATTTCTTCACTCCAGTGTATATCATCTAGAATAATTAAAGTATGCTGGCTAGATTTTGACAATATTTGATTGAAATAACGCACAGTAGGCTCATAGCGATGATTCCCATCTATAAAGGCAAAATCTATATTGTTGATATCATTTAAAGTTTGTGATAAGGTATAATCGAAGTTCCCGGTTACTAATTTAATATTATGCAAATTCAACCGATTAAAATTAGACTGCGCAATTTCAGCAACTGCGGTGGAGCCTTCCATGGTAATCACTTTAGCGTTGTTATTGGCAGCAGCTAAATATGCAGAAGTAATACCTAATGAAGTGCCCAATTCAACAATGGTAGCCGGTTTGAAATAGTTTACTAATCGAAACAGCAGTTGACTGAATTTTTTAGGTTTGAGGGAGGAGTTAGCAATTGTAGCAATTTTTCTGACCGGAGATTGCTTTACCCGAGAACCAGCACCAAAATCTTCAATAGTTATTGGTTGATGATTGCTCAATAAATCTTGTCTGATTGGCTCAATGTTTTGGTAAGCAGGATGGTTTTGTTGGTCGTTCAATACTTTTACAATCAAATCAAACACAAAGGGCGAATGCACGCCATGTCCCTTTCCGTTGATTGCAGTTACATAATAACGTATATATTTTACAGCGAGTTGAAAAGGGTTATACATGTAAGCTACTTTTTGAGATGGATGTTCTTTCAACAGCCAAAGTAAGGCATAAGTTGCAGAGAACAAACTGAAACAATAAGGAATCGTAAAAAAAAGGGCAGACCAATCGGGCAACGACCAATCCATACTCCAACAAAAGGAACCCAATACCAACAAAGAAAAGAGCAAGTTTTTTCTACATGAAGGAACCAGAAAAAAGAAAGGCAAGATGACTTTAAGGCATTGTTTCAACAAAAATTCTGTGCTTACCAACTGCAAGAATTGGCTATCTGATTCACTCCCCTTCAAGGAATAAAAAAACTGTGCAATATCCATTACAATTTTTATACTGTAAACGGCATACATCCACACCAATAAATTAAATGTGCTCAATACATTGATGCTATATTTCTTGAAAGTGGCATTGATAAAACTCAACAACCATAACAGCGGAAAAACAATCAAATAAAGAAGTGGTATTATCTGCATGGCCAGGTTCCCTTATTTCTCCCAAATTTGAAACTCATAAGAATGCATATGTTTTGCATCAATCGGATGAAAATCGGTATAGATCAAATTCCATCCATTTTTATCCCAGGGTGGGAAGTAGGTATCGCCATCTATGGCTGCATCTACTCTTGTTAAATAAATTTTATCAGCAATCTGCAAGGCTTCTTTATAAATTTCCCCGCCACCTATCACAAACACTTCCTTATAATCGTTTTGTTGGGCCACTTCGATGGCTTCTTGTAAAGAATGTACAATAGTGGCGCCGGTTGCATCAAAATTTGCTTGTCGCGTTATCACTATGTTCAATCTTCCGTTTAAAGGTTTACCTGCTAATGAATCAAAGGTTTTTCTGCCCATGATTACAGGCATTGCCCAAGTAGCATTTTTAAAGAACTTCATATCGTTTGGCAAATGCCAAAGCAATTGATTGTCTTTGCCAATGGCATTGTTGGAGGAGACGGCAACTATTATTGATACAATCATATATAAAGGGAAAAAGTCAACAGTCAACAGTTAAAAGTTCAGTACAACTACTTATTAAATATTTTTTACTTTTTGATTTCTAATTTCTAAACGGCAACCGGAGCTTTAATTCCCGGATGGCATTGATAATTTTCGAGTGTAAAATCTTCGAATTTAAAATCGAATAAATTTTTCACCTCTGGATTTAATTTCATTACCGGTAAAGGAAAAGGGGTTCTACTTAACTGCAAATTAACTTGCTCAATATGATTATTATAAATATGCACATCGCCAAAACTGTGTACGAAATCGCCGCAAGCTAATCCGGTAACTTGTGCCATCATCATGGTAAGTAAGGCATAAGAAGCAATATTAAAGGGTACGCCTAAAAACACATCTGCACTTCGCTGGTATAACTGACAACTTAATTTACCCTCTGCAACATAAAACTGGAACAAGCTGTGGCAAGGCATTAAAGCCATATCGGGTAATTCAGCTACGTTCCAGGCGCTAACAATCATCCTTCTACTATCCGGGTTGGTTTTCAGCTGATTCAACACGTCAGTAATCTGATCGTATGTTTTTCCATCAGCACCAGCCCAACTTCTCCATTGTTTACCATATACAGGACCAAGATCTCCATTTTCATCGGCCCATTCGTCCCAAATTTTTACCCCATGCTCTTTGAGGTAGTTGATATTGGTATCGCCTTTTAAAAACCATAACAATTCGTGAATAATACTTTTTAGATGAAGTTTTTTAGTGGTAACCAGCGGGAAGCCTTCTGCCAAATTAAACCTCATTTGATACCCAAAACAACTTTTAGTACCAGTTCCGGTTCTATCTGTTTTTATACTGCCGTTTTCTAGATTATGTTGTAATAAATCAAGGTATGGTTGCATAAGGCTTTATTGAAATGAATAAACAATCAATAGAAAATATTTTTTAGTCAATCATATTAGACGGTTTATATTTTCTTCTGTTTAGTTCAAAATTAATTAAAGACAACTCCCTACCTGTTTGACCGCTTACGCTGCTGTTTTCTTCAGCACGTCTCATGAGATATGGAATTACTTCCTTTATTGGTCCAAAAGGCAAGTATTTGCTCACATTATAGCCCGCTTTAGCAAGATTAAAAGTGATGTTATCACTCATGCCATAAAGTTGAGAGAAATGAATATGTGGATGGTTAAGCGCTAATCCTTTTTGCTTGATCAACTCAACCACTAACATATTACTTCTATCGTTATGGGATGCAACCACCACAGAGATGTCGTTTAAATGATCCATGCAATACACAATCGCATCATTAAAGTCTTTATCGGTTGCTTCTTTATTAATATTAATAGGGGAGATTTGGTTGTGCGAAGCAGCTCTTTCACGCTCTTTTTCCATGTATGCGCCACGAACCAGTTTTATGCCTAGTAGAAATCCCTGCTGACGGGCAATTTTATGGGATAATTTCAAGAAATTCAATCTATCGTGACGATATAACTGAACCGTATTGTACACCACTACTTTTTCTTTATTAAATTCTTCCATCATTTCCATCACGAGTCTATCTACCGGATCCTGAATCCAGCTTTCCTCTGCATCAATTAATACACCGACATTATTTTCGGAAGCAGCGCCACATATTGCGTACATTCTTGTTCTAACGCGATCCCACTCTACCATTTCTTCTTCATTGTCATGAATGCCGCTTCTTAATCGAGGAGATTCATTTAATGTTTCCATTAATGCCAAACGAGCTAAACCGGTAACTTTTATACTAATAAATGGAATATTGGTTTGAGTAGCGGCATGGTAAATTACCCGGATAAATTCTTCGGTAGCTTTGTCGAAATTGGCTTCACCTTCTTTCCCTTCTACCCCATAATCCAAGATTACCTGAATGCCGTATTTTTTTAGCATATCGGAAACAGCAATTGATTGATCGAGCGATTCACCTCCAACAAACTGTTTGAATATTGTTTTTCTGATCAGGCTGTTTATCAATGGCAGCCCAGTTTTCATGATAAAAGGTGTTAATTTAGTACCAAGTTTTACAAACCAACTATAGCCCATTGTGTTGAATAAAAAGCGTGCGCTTTTCAGTTCTTTATCGGATTTGTAAGCAAATGCATTTTCTGTATTTTCAAAGGAAATGTTCATAGAGTTCTAATTCGTTATGCGAATATCGGAATAAATTTGGGTATCTATTTATGGGCAAAAAATAAATAGTTGTCAGGGGTTAAATTGCCTGATGATTGAAGGGTTGTAAAACCATTTCACTTACCACCCCACTAGCCGGCTGCTGGCATAAAAACCAAATAGCTTTAGCCGCTTCATCTGCCAAAATCATTTTATCGCGCTGTACCCTTAAATCGATATTGTCCCAAAAAGGAGAATCAACACCACCTAAAAACAGGTTGGTAATTCTAATATCGGTACGTTTTAATTCTTCCCGGATACTTTGCATCATGCCGGTAAGTCCATATTTACTTGCACTATACGCAGCAGCACCTGCCATGGGCACTTTACCCAATACGCCCGGTATATTAATAATCAGTCCTTTTTTAACCAATTTCATTGCAGGTAAAATGGCTTTTACCAGATAAAATGCGCCAAACAAATTTGTTTTCAGTGTATGTTCAAACTCAGCAGCAGTAAGGGTATCCATTGTTTTAATGATGCCCACTCCTGCGGCATTTATTAAGATATCGACTTCAGGAATTTGGTTATGCAACTTCCCAATGGCCGTATTCACTGAAGCTTCCTCTGTAATATCCATTTCAAAAATACCATCGTGGGGGATAGCGCAGTTGGAGGCTAAGTTGTTTAACTTTTCCCTATTTCTTCCGGCAATAAAAACCTTCGCACCACTGCCAACTAATAATTGAACAAGTGGTTCGCCCACTCCTCCGGTTGCACCAACAACCAATACATTTTTGCCTTTAAGGGACTCCATTTTTAAAATTTTATATATTTAAACAACCACCAGTCAATATTGTTGAGTATGCATGCATATTTAAAAAATTTAGGCGTACTAAAAAGAAATATAGAGATTTGCACATGCAGATTACCCAAACTGAAATATATAAATATTCTATTCCGATGGTGCCTTTTACCATTGCTACAGGAACGATGCATTTTGCACAAAATATTTTAATTAGAATTCATACAGACATGGGCATAACGGGTATAGGAGAATGTTCTGCTTTCCCTATGATTGTGGGGGAAACGCAGGCAACCTGTTATGAGATGGCGAAGGAATTTGCCGGTATTTGGAAAGGAAAAGATCCTTTGTTAATAGAAGATCGGTTGAATGAGCTGCACCTGTTTACTGCCGGAAATTACACGGCTAAAAGCGCATTTGATATAGCTTTATATGACATAGCAGCCAAGCATGCAAACATGCCGCTGTACCGATTTTTGGGAGGCACTTTAAGATCGATCGAAAGTGATCTTACCATTGGTATTGGCACGCCCGAAGAAATGGCGGCACAAGCCATCGCCTTTGTTGAAAAGGGCGTAACCATGATTAAAGTTAAATTGGGGAAGGATCCTGCAACTGATATCGAGAGAATACGAAGTATAAGAGCCGCGATTGGCGATCAAGCAAAATTAAGAATAGATGCCAATCAGGGTTGGAGTTATGAAGATGCGCTTTTTGCATTAACAGCGTTGAGCAAGTTTGATATACAATTTTGTGAGCAGCCAATGCGTACTTGGAATGATGAATTATTACCGGAATTAAATCGTTTATCACCCATCCCTATTATGGCAGATGAATCGGTGTATACACATAAAGATGCAGAAAGATTGATTCGTCATCAAGCCTGCCAATACATCAATATAAAGTTTGCCAAAAGTGGGGGGATTCATGAAGCCATTAAAATAAATGCAGTAGCCGAAAAAAACAACATACCCTGTATGATGGGGGGCATGCTGGAAAGCAGAGTTGCATTAACCGCCAAAGTGCACTTTGCTACGGCATTTTCCAATATTCAATTCTATGATTTAGATACCTGTTTGCTTGGCCATAAAGAAGATCCGGTAACGGATGGGGTTCAATATAATGGTATGCATCTAATACTTAGCGATGAGCCTGGTATTGGGGCGGATGTTTCCCAGGCTTACTTAAACACACTGACTACTGTAACTATCTAAAAAAATTAACCAAGCCAGAAAAAATATTAAAATGGAAGACAAAAAAGTAAGGGAAAGTTTTACGGTAATGAATGAATTGGTGCTGCCCAATGATACCAATTCATTTGGGAATCTAATGGGCGGACGATTAATGTATTGGATGGATATTGCCGCAGCAATTGCATCTAGCAGACACGCGAATATTCCGGTAATGACGGTATCGGTAGACAATCTGAGCTTCAAGTCGCCCATTAAATTAGGTAATGTAGTTCATATAGAAGCCAAAGTTTGTAGGGCATTTAATTCATCGATGGAAGTGTATTTAAAAGTTTGGGGAGAAGATTTGTTGCATCAATTTAAATACGAGAGCAATGAAGCATTTTTCACTTTTGTGGCTTTAGATGAGCAGGGAAAACCCACACCGGTTCCTAAATTGATTCCGGAAACAGAACATGAAAAAAAATTATTTGACGGTGCGCTGAGAAGAAGACAATTGAGATTAATAATGGCAGGCAAAATGAAGCCGCATGATGCCAATGAATTAAAAGCGTTGTTTATAAAAGAAGAAGAATAGTTGCCAGGCAAAAGTTATTTATCCATTAAATTAACAAAATGATGTTTACTTTTCATCATATAGTTTTTGCTTTGTTCAATAGCCTCCATTACTTGTTCTAAGATAGCTTCCACAGATTGCGTATAATCGATTACCAATGGTTCTTTGATTCGGACAGTTAACAAGGCGCCTTTCTTTTTAAAAGAAAGCCCAGTTTTATTAAATGCTCTCCAAAAACCATTGATAACAACGGGAATAACTATCGGTTGATTATTTTTTATTATATGTGCGGTACCTTTTCTGCCGGGGGCAAATGGCTTGGTGGTACCTTGCGGGAACGTAATGACCCAACTTTTATTTAAGGCATGGTCGATTTTTTGGGTATCGGATTCGTCTCTGCTTCTGCTCACATCTTTCCCATCAAAGCGCCAGGTGCGCTTAATAGTTAAGGTTCCTGCTAATTTAAAAATTTTGCTGATTAAACTGCTGTTCATTGTTTCTTCAGCAGCAATAATATATACATTAGTAAATGGCAGTAGTAAATAATAAGGTATACCCAGTTTATTTTTTTTTCTCCATTTAACAGCGCAAAAAACATGGATGAAGGTCATTACATCAGCAAAATACGTTTGGTGATTGCTGACAAACAACACATTTCTACGAGGTAAATTTCTGAGGTGCTCAGTTCCTTCAATTTTTAATTTGTTAATGATAGCTAACCCTGGAAAGGTAATGGCTCCCACAACAGTGTAGATAAAGGATCTTACAATTTTCAAGTGCTTAATTCTATCAAATAAATTCATGTCCGCTTCATTTGCAATCGATGCAAAATAAGGAATGTTATATCAGAAAAACAACATTTATTCAATTTGAATATAAATGGGCAGATTATTTCAAAGAATTCATAATAGAATTAGATTTGTATTTTAAATGAAATATATGCCGCTTAACACTGTAATTTTTGATATTGATGGATTATTAATAGATAGTGAGCCACAATGGCAAAAGGCAGCCGATGAAGTATTTCAACTTTATGGAGCCAAATTAACGCAAGCGCAATACAACACCAGTGTTGGACTAAGAACTAAAGAATTTGTGCATGGGTGGTTCAATCATTTTAACATACCTCAAACAGAGGCCGAAAATGCTGAAAAGAAGGTTGTAGCGCTCGTTTTACAAAAAATAGAAAACAACGCAGCAATCTTACCCGGTGTTAGCTATATTTTTGATTTTTTTGCTAAGAAAAACTTTAAAATAGGGTTAGCCACCTCATCTCCGCAGTCTGTAATAGACTTAGTAACTAAAATGGCCAATATTGAGCCCTATTTAACTGCAACAGCCTCTGCAGAGATATTGCCGTTTGGCAAACCACATCCACAAGTATATTTAAACTGTGCCGAGAAAATGAAAAGCAATCCATTAGAATGCATTTGTTTCGAAGACTCTTTTAATGGATTGATAGCAGCCAAAGCGGCAAGGATGAAATGTGTGGTTATTCCACATAACGCAGTAAGCAAAGAAGAAAAATGGTCGGCGGCAGACCTTAAACTAAGTTCACTTCAAAATTTTGGAGAGCTCCATTTCAATAGAATGAATCAATAAAAAGAGGGTTAAGACGCCATGCTGGCTTCTTAACCCTCTTTTGGGAGACGCCAGCATGGCGTCTTAACCAATTTTAATTTTTACTTTTCAAGTTTGGATGTGGAGCAGGAACTGAATTTGGCCCATTTTCGGTAGTACCTTGCAGGTCTACTGTATTAGGATCTCCATCCTGTGCATATACAAACAACAATCTACTTTCAGCAATACCTTGTTTTTCAACTAGATACATAATTACAGCATTTACTCTTTCCCAGCTTAGTTGCTGTGCAGATTTACTTGAAGTGCCGTAACCAATAACTTTTACATTACAAGCAGGAGTAGCTCTTAATTTTGCAGCAGCAGCAGCTAAAAGAGCTTGTGCATTCTTGCTTAATTTAGTTGATCCTTTGAATTGTACACTTGGTAATGCACCAATTGAACATTCACCTGCATTGCGATTGTCTTTCATATTAGACATCATGCCCCTCATCTCTTTACAGCAATCTGACTCTGGACAATTTCCAACACCTTCATTGTTAACAGGGAAACACTTTTGCTGAGTTAAAAGTTCCTTGTCTTTGTAATCAGGAATACCATCACCATCAGAATCCTTAGCAACGCCATGAGTATCAACTGGAGCACCTTTTGGCGTATTTGGTTCTAAATCGAATTGGTCTGTAACACCATCGTTATCTGCATCAGTTAATACCTGCTTAGGCAATTTCATGTGTTTAGGCGCATTCAACTCATTATACACATAGTTGTTAGGATTGATCCAATACAACGGTTGTACTTTCTTGCTCTTATTGCCAATATTTATATTTAAACGTAAAGTTGTTAAACTGTAGAAATCATTACTATTGTCTTCATTCCAGCCATCTAAATAGTCGTAACCTGGTGCAGTAAAAATATACTTTTGTTCAAGACCTAAATTAACCCCATCGCTCAATTTAAATGCAATACCAGCGCCAATATTCAATCCGCTTAACAAAGACCAAGACTTTCTACCATTCACTTCAGTGCTGCCAAAAGCTGTACCGATCAACCCTTTTGAAGTGTTTGACATACCCGGACGTTGACCATAAAAAATGCTGTATTGATCAGGTTGAGCACCTAAAGCATCTTTGTAGAAAACACGTGTACCAATAAAGCTGTACCCTGCAAGTAAATACAAATTAGTTTTAGGATTTCCTCTGTAATGGCTACTTGTATTTAATGAAGCAATAGCATCTACGCCTAAAATATAAGCCTGGTTCTTATACGCTACCTGACCAATACTTTCGCCATAGACGGTAGGAGAACCGGAAGCAATTACCCCGGTTAATGACCCTCTTACTGAAAATACATGCCCCAATGCTTTTCTTGCAGAAAGACTTCCTGTAAAACCTAGATTAGATTTCACATCACCCAATACGGAACCTAACCCAGCAGCAATACCTAACTCCCATTGACTTTTAGGCTTAGCAGGATAAGGGAACTGATTGTTTAAAAACTCATTAAATTGAGGGAGATTCTTTACAGCTACTTTAGAAGAATCTTTCCAATCCCAACCCCAATCGGATTGAGCAAAAAGCGACACCTGCATAAACATAGCCAATGACGCTAACAAGAAATACATTTTACTTCTCATACAAATTGATTGTTTAAATTAACAAAATATTATTATTATTATAAGCACTGTAAAACTCGCTATACACTTAAAAAGTGATGAATTTTACAGCTAGACGGGAGGTTCTCTGCTTAATAGAACACAAATATATAAAAAACGCTGCTTAATAACAACAATTTTGAACCGAACGGGCATATATTGCAGTATATTTTAGAGATGGAGTTAGCAAAGAAAATAATTGAAAAAGAGTTAACGCAATTTGAAAAACATTTCAGAGAAGCCGTTAAAAGCCGGGTTGCGTTGTTAGATCGCATCATGCAGTATATTGTTAAAAGAAAGGGCAAGCAACTGCGACCGATGTTCGTATTATTAAGTGCAAGATTGGGAGGTGAAATAACGGAAGGAACATACCGGGCAGCCTCTCTGGTTGAATTGCTGCATACTGCTACGCTGGTGCACGACGATGTGGTAGATGAATCAATGGAAAGAAGAGGCTTCTTTTCTATCAATGCACTTTGGAAAAATAAAATTGCTGTTCTAGTAGGTGATTATTTACTTTCTAAAGGATTATTACTTTCACTCAACAACAAAGACCATGAAGTATTACGCATACTTTCAGAAGCAGTTCGACAAATGAGTGAAGGAGAATTATTACAAATTGAGAAATCAAGAAACCTTAACCTGAGTGAGGCTGTTTATTACGAAATTATCAATGGAAAAACTGCTTCTCTTTTATCATCAGCATGCGCAGCAGGAGCGGCAAGTACATTTGAGGATCCTACAGCTGTAGAAAAAATGGGATTATTTGGTCATAATGTAGGCATGGCTTTTCAAATAAAAGATGATTTATTTGATTACAGTAGCATAGATATTGGGAAACCCACCGGAAACGACATTAAAGAGAAAAAGTTAACGCTACCACTCATCTATACATTGAATAATTGTCCCGCTGATATAAAAAGAAAAATTATTTATATCATCAAAAATGAAAATACCGACAAAGAAAAAGTAGCGTATGTGATAGGCTTGGTGGAACAGTATGGTGGCATAGCTTATGCTACAGACAAGATGAATGAGTTTAGAGATTCGGCATTGGCTATTTTACATGATTTTAAAGAAACGCCTGTTAGAGCTGCTTTAGAAGAGCTGGTGTTGTATACAACTGATAGAAAATACTGATGCAAAAAAGATGGAAAATACTTACGGCCGATGAGACAAAAATAACGGCCTTACAAGATGCGCTCAAAATTAACAAAACGCTTTGTAAACTGCTGGTACAAAGGGGCATCAACACCTATGAAGAGGCGAAGTTTTTTTTTCGTCCGTCTTTAGAAGATTTGCATAGTCCATGGTTAATGAAAGACATGCAAAAAGCAGTCAACAGAATTGTTTCCGCAATAGAACAAAAAGAGTCGATATTGGTATATGGCGATTATGATGTAGATGGCACTACAGCAGTAGCCAGCATGTATCAGTTTTTGTCTTCCTTACACGAACCGATTGATTTTTATATTCCCCACAGATACAAAGAAGGTTATGGAATTTCTAAAGCTGGTATTGATTTTGCGCATGAAGCTGGATATACATTAATTATTTCATTGGATTGCGGCATTAAATCAGCAGACTTAATTGGTTATGCACAAACATTAGGGATAGACTTTGTTGTATGCGATCACCATTTGCCAGACAAGATTTTACCACCTGCTGTTGCCATCCTTAATCCCAAACAAATAGATTGCCCCTACCCTTTTAAAGAATTGTGCGGTTGTGGAGTGGGCTTTAAATTGATAATGGCATTGAGTGAACATTTTAAATTGCCAAATGAAAGTTATTTAAAATACATAGACCTGGCTGCTGTAGCAATTGCTGCTGATATAGTTCCTGTAATTGGAGAAAACAGAATACTGGCATTTCATGGTGTTGAAAAGGTTAATAAAAATCCCTCTACCGGCATCAAAGCTTTATTGGAACTAGCTGGCATAAAAAAGAAGATGAGCTTGAATAGCCTTGTTTTTGTTGTTGCGCCGCGTATAAATGCAGCAGGCAGAATGGATGACGCCAGAAAAGCCGTATTACTTTTTGTAGAGCAAGATGAAGCAAAGGCGATGGAGTACGCTAACATGTTGCATAGCGATAATACGAACCGTAGAGAAGCAGATAGCACCATCACTGAAGAAGCCTTGGCTATTCTTGAAATGGCAGCCGATAACCATTTAAAAAGCGCTACTGTAATTTATCAGGAGCATTGGCATAAAGGAGTAGTGGGCATTGTAGCCAGCAGATTAATTGAAACCTATTACCGACCAACTATTGTTTTAACCAAAAGCGGAGATTATGCTGCAGGAAGTGCGCGCAGTGTACATGGGTTTAACCTGTATGAAGCGGTTCATGCATGTAAGGAACATCTACTAGGATATGGTGGGCATTTTGCCGCGGCGGGTATGACACTTGACATTGCAAACATTGAAGCCTTTGCAGCAGCCTTTGAAAAAGAAGTACGTGCAAGAATTACAGAAGACCAACTTGTACCTGAAATTATTATAGATTCCACCATTCAATTCAACGAAATCAATCCTACTTTTTATAAAATATTGTGTCAGATGGAACCCTTTGGTCCGGATAACATGCGGCCAGTTTTTATTGCACACAACGTGATGGATACCGGCTTTTCTAAAATTGTAAAAGAACAACATTTGAAATTTTCTGTAAAGCAAAACAATATTAGTTTCAATGGAATTGGATTTAATATGGCCAATAAATTTCCACTGTTACAAAGCAAACAAAATGTTGATTTAATATTTACCATCGATGAAAATGATTTTCAGGGAAATATTTCGTTGCAATTGAAAGTAATTGATGTGAGGATAAGTGAGTAAAGATGGTAAGATTCACATTGTATCTGTCTGATTATATATTATTCCCGATAGTCCCTAAAGTAATTTAAACTATCGGATTACTTTTTTATTAAAGACGCATTGCATGATTTAACACACAAGATTTAAAAAAGAAATGGCTCTTAATAATGAATAACGTTCATTGGCAATGCAGAACATTTTTCCAAAACAATTTTTGCATTATTTTTAAAATCAATCGAAATTGGTATCTCAAAACGAGTTTTTAGAAAACTAACAACAACCAATGCTGTGTTGGGTGGAACATCTCCAAGATTTTCGGCAACACCAATTATTTCTATTGTGTTCTTATCTTTGAATTGCAAATAAATTTCTATGGGTTCCTCCGTTAGTTGTTTTTTTGTTACTACTAATCTATTATCAATATAAATACTTATAGTGTCATTATCAATAATACCATTGTCAAAAATTTGAATTATCACTTCGTCATTGCATATAATTTTTTTCTCAACTAATAAATTATTTCGGTTAGATAAATCAGGATAAGATAATCGATTACCGATTGATGGAGTTATCGGATTTTGAATTTCAATAGTATCCTTTATCGATAAAATTGGTTTGTTTTCAATTACAGATAAGATTTCTTTCTTAAGAATAATTTTATTTTCGGTTTTAGTGGATCTTATCTTGTTGTCATTTTTCAAAAAATGTTCCAAATGAAAAACTGAATTATCAACTTTTTTTAAATAAACTTTGCCCTCGTAACATTTATTTTTAGAAGTGCTTTTTTTACTCGTAAAATCACCATTCAAAAATTCTTCATTTTTGATTTTTTTATATATTAAATCGAAAGTCATTACACATATTTCCGTGTTTTTTTCTTTATTTACCTCTAATATTTCTTTTTCGAAAATTTTAAATGAGTGCTTATTTTCGCTGATTAAAAACCCTTCAAAATTAGCCTTGGCAGAATATTTTTTTGATTTATATGTATAAGTTATTCCTTTTAATTTATTATTTGAAAGTTGATTTATTTGTACTTCAAAGTTGTATACTACATTTTCATTTTTGATTTTAAAATAACCACGCCAAACCCCCTTAATATTTTGAGAAAAAAGACTAAAGGATTGTATTAAAAAAAAAGCTAAAAAAATATTTTTCAATAGATATAATTGAATAGTCCTAAAATAAGACCGAGACAAATTAATTACAAATAAAGGGGATTAAATCCCCTTTATTTGTATAAAAATAGTAAATACTTCCTTTCTTTAAAAAACCATTTTATCCATAACAAAGCAATCAGCGGTAAAGCAATAAAACTAAGCATATTATACTCGAACGCTTTTTCAAAATTTAAATGTAATAAATGTTTACAAGCTCGTGTTAATCCACATCCATAGCACTCTTGGTCAAAAATTAATACAGATAAACAATTTGAACCTCCTTGATCAAAATAATTTTCTGGC
>CANHJH010000023.1 GCA_947460365.1 Sphingobacteriia bacterium
ATCCCGGGCTATGTTTTTTGGAGGCCACCAATTTAAATGAAGGCAGAGGAACGGAATTTGCTTTTCAACAAATTGGGGCGCCCTGGTTAAACAACACAGCCTTGTGTTCCACTATTAATAATTTAATGGATGGAGACATAAAGGCAACAGCTGTTCAATATACGCCCACTGCCAACCATTTTAAAGGAGAAAAATGCAAGGGTATACGGTTTGAAGTAAAAGACCCTGAAGCATTTAAACCGGTATTTTTTGGACTGATATTATTAAAGTTAATTAAAGATATGCACCCCAATTATTTTGCATGGGATGTTTACAAAACCAATGTAAACGCAACGGGTGCGAATCATTTAGATAAATTAACCGGCATGTTAAATAGTGAAGGCTTTTTTGAATTTCCTTTTGCCAACTTTCTTCAAAAAATCACTATAGCAACAGCCAGAAATAGTTGGGAAAAAACCATACAACCATATCTACTCTATTAGTTGTAAATAACCCGAAAAAAAATAAGCAACCTTACTGGCCTTCAATATGAAAAATGAATGCCAGTAAGGAACGTTAACAAAGAAAAGCATAGGTATTATTTTGCAATAATTAATTGAACATCTCTTGCATCTTCCTCTGTGATAACTTTTAATAAAAGAATACCCGTATTCAACCCATTTGAAATATTCACTTGCTCTTGAACTTGATCAGTATTTTGCCATTGCTTATTCCACAATAATTTTCCTGAAAAGTCATAAATAGCAGCATGTATTCTTTGTGGTTTAAATAGCTTAATCCTTAAATTGAAGAACCCATTATTAGGATTAGGGGATGCAATCAATTGATCAATACCTTTCCCATAATTAACAAATGATGATTCCGGTTGAATATTAACAACTTTATTTTCATTGAAGTCGCATCCATTATACCACGCTTTCATTCCAATGTAAAAGGCTCCTGTATAATTAAATTGAAGAATGGGTGCGAGAGGATCATCTTTAGCAACTATTGCTCTTGAGTCAAATGTCCAGCGAATTGAATCGGCTTTCGGAATACAAATTTCTTTAATTAATAAAGTATCTTTTGCTTGTTGATCAGTACTGATTAAGAAATTAACTGTAGGGTAAATTGAATTATTTATAACAGAGGTGCTACTATCCCATAAACATCCATTTACATCACGAACTGATAAAGGATAACTGCCCACTTTAACGTGATCAAATACAGCAACTGCATTCCAAGTAATACCCTTATCAATTGAATATTTATATGGAGATGTACCGCCTGTTGGGTTAAATGAAATGATACCAAAGGGATTATTTGTACAAACCGGCTTAGTAATAATAGATGATGATAAAGCAGCAGCAGGTTGGGATACTACAAAACTATCTTTGAATAAACAATTTTGACTGTCGGTTATCCATACAGCATATGTTGAGGGTTTTAACCCATTTAATTGATTAGATGAATTACTGATGGGTGCTAACCAATTAAATGTATACGGCGGAACACCTCCACTTGGCGACAAGGTAATTTTACCATCTGTGCCACCCAAACAACTAACGTTTTTAACTGATGAATTGCTTAACAAAGGTTGATTTAAATCCTTAATAACAACTTGAACTGTTTGAGTACAGCCATTATTATCTTTTATAAATAAATTATATTGTGTAGAGGATAAATTATTAAAAGCGCCAAATGATTGAAAGTTTTTATCATCATTTATAGCATACCAATAAGGTGCAGCGCCATTTTTAGCAGTAAGATATATTTCGCCTTTGTTTCCTTTAATACATTGATTATGCAACAATATCAACGTATCAGGTTCAATAAAATATGGAGGTTGAGACAAAGTAATGTCCTTTGAAATTACACAACCTCACCCATCTTTAATCTTAAAATGATGCAAGCCAGCTGCAAGGTTATTAAATATGTTATTGTTGGTGAAGTCAGCCCCATTAAGGGAATAATAATAATTTTTATATGCACTGCCATTTCCTCCAAAACCATTTAACACAACAGCACCATTATGATCATTATAACAGGCTACATTAAATCCATTATACGCTTTTAATTGATATTGGACAGTTAGGGGCTGAGATGGATTAACAACAACCAGACTATCAAAGATGGAACTTTCACAGTTATTATCATCTAACACTTTAAGTTGATAACTACCTGCCAATAATTTAGTGGGAGAATGGCTGATTAAATCAGGATAAAATGTATTCCAATTTTGGGTATCCCGTTTCCGATATAAATAATGATATTGACTAGTTCCACCAACCGAAGATACAACAGCGGTAACACTATCATTAAAACAAATTGGATCTGCAGCAATTGCATGAATAATTTTTAAAGAGTCGGGCTCTTTAATAAGAACTGGTGTAGTATCAGAATAACATCCTAACATATCTGAAACTTGTACATAATATGTCCCCGCCTTTAAGTTGTTAACCTTATTAGCGGATAATGAATCATTTACATTCAACCAATGATATTTAAAACTTCCACTTCCTCCGAAAGCATTAACAGTAATAGAGCCCTGATGTTGGCTATTACAAAGATTATCATTGGATTTTATCTCCATGGTAATTTTGGGCAATAAATTATTAATTGTGACAGATAAAGTTTGACCGCAACCATTTGCATCGCGAACTTTAAATAAATTATTTCCGGAAGGAAGTTGGTTAAAAACCGTATCGGACTGAAATTCATTATTATTAACATTATAGGAATATGGAGGCATTCCATATTTTGCAACTAAGCGCACTCCACCTTGCTTACCATCAAAGCAATTATTATGTACTACAGCTATAGTATCCAAAAACATAGTAGCATCGGGCTGAATTAGATCAATTGATTTTTTAACGACACATCCTCTACCATCTTTAACAGTTATTGAATAAGAACCGGAATATAAATTATTAAATATTCCAATAGTATCGAATAATATACCATTTAATGAATAAAGATAACCATTATAATCACCTCCATTTCCTCCAGATGTAGTAGTTATAATTTGACCATTATTATTCCCAAAACAAGAAACATTATATGAATTATATTTTTTTGCAGACAAATTCAATCCTAATGGTTTATCAGGCGCTTGAATAGTTACAATAGATGGGTAAAAGTAGCTACAATTGTTATCATCAAATACTTTTACGTGGTAACTACCAGCTGCCAATTTTGTATTTAAATCTACATTAGACTCTGTGAACAACGGTAACCAATCATTTAAATAAATACTTTTATACCAATAATGATATTTACCAATACCTCCAAATGTGTTTATTTTGGGTGTAACACTATCCCCGAAACAAACAATTTCCGGAACCTCAATTGACTTAATTATTAGTTGATTCGGATTTTCTAATTTTACATATTCTACCAGAGAATTGCAACCAAACTGATCTGAAGCCATTAAATGATACATCCCTGCACCCAAAGATTTTGCAGTATCACTAGTGAATTTTACTGAAGAATCAAGCCAAGACACTTTATATGGTTTAGAGCCTCCTTCTACTAAGGCAATAATAGCACCGGAATTAGAACCATAACATAAAATCGGTTGAACTTTTGTAGATAGTTTAATTGGATTATTTAAATCAACAATACTATCTAGCTTGTTTTGACTACAACCATTAGCATCCAGTGTTTTAATTTGATATTTTTTTGAAAACAGTTTTTCAAAAATATTTGATTGCTGATAAGTAAAACCGCTATCAATACTATATAATACAGGATGAATTGAGTTAGTTGTGATTATTTCAAAAAAACCTTTTGAAGAATCAGCACATAAATTATTTTGTTTATTTTTCAATTCAATATTTATACTATTATCAGCTTGGGTCAACTTAAAAGTATCATTAAAAATACATGCTCTTGCATCTTTTATACTAATCTTAAAGAATCCAGCTTTAAGCGAATCAAACTCGAAATATTTTTTTGTTTGATCATATTTCAACCAATTGCCCTCATTAATTGCAAACCAGTATCCATTATATGAACCCATATTCCCTCCAATCGGGGTTGTATGAATATATCCATTATTCCCTCCATAGCAACTAATATTAAGACCATTATAATCAGACAAATTAGCATTAAATTGCAGTTTTTGTTGAGGTGATGTAAAAATTATTTTTTGAGGATATACAGCTTTACAAAAATTAGCGTCCATTACTTTAATACTATACTCCCCTGGCTGAAAAGGAGTAATACCGGGTTGAAAAGCCATCTCATCATTAGTGGAAGCATGTACATAACTAAACGATTTAGAACCAGAACCTCCAAGAGCATTAGTAAATATTAACCCAGCATCACCCAAGCATTTAATGTCCTGCCATTCAACGTTACTAAAAGCGAGAGGCGCCTCAGGCTGAGAAACAATGAACCTTTCCGTTTCAATTGTACAGCCCAAAGAATCTGATAGAATTAATTGATGAATAGATAATGGCAAATTATCTAATACAGCAGTTCCTTGCAAGGTATCATCCCACAAATAACGATACTTTCCATAACCACCACTAACATTTATATTGATTGAACCTGTTGAATCACCAAAACATTTTACATGCTGAATAGTTGCATTGTATTTAATAGGCTGATGCAAATCGGTAATCATAAAATTTAACGTATCGGTACATGCATTATCATCAATACTTACCAAGGTATAATAACCGGATTTAAGGTTTCCAAATTTAGTATCGCTCATTAAATCATCATTACCCAACCGATATTTCACTGAACCAACTTGATTAACCGATTGTACAATTATAAAACCAGTGCTATCGGCTGCGCAGTTATTATTTTGTTGTTGTACAATGCTGGCATTAATTGGAGCGCTGGGTTGTGTAAGTACAACATTACTCGAATCAATGCATCCTCTTGCATCTATTACTGCAACGATAAAGGTGCCGGAACCTGATGTGAATTGATTGGTATTGGCAAATTCGCTTTTATTAAATGAATATAAATAACCATCGTATCTGTCTCCATTACCACCAGTAGCATTTATGATAACTCGTGCATTTTTATTGCCATTGCAGGAAACATTGTACCCATTATAATCCGACAATTCTACTGTCGTACTTAACTTTTCAACAGGATCAGTAAAGGTTATTACTTCATCGTGTTCGGCAATACAACCCTTCACATCTTTAACGCGCAGTAAATATTCGCCTGAATTATACAAAGATGAATTTATGCAATCCTCCCATTGTAACGCATTGGTTAATTTTCGTTGAAAAACATAGGAACCATTTCCACCAATTGCAGTCATGTTAACAGTACCTTTATCGCCTAAACAAACAATATCATCAATTGAATTTACAGTAAGCAGCAATTCGGCAGGTTCTGCAACAATTATTTCTGAGGAATACTTTACGCAAGTATTGTTATCCGTTACTTTTAATCGATATTTTCCACTCGATACATTGGTGCAATTTTGTGAATTTTGATCAAAGCGGGGAAACCATGAATTGTCAGTTTCATCGTATTCTTCCCAAGAATATTGATAGCCGGAAGCACCACCTGATACTGTTGTTGCTATTTTGCCATCTGTTTGGCTATTACAAGACACCGGGAATGATGTTGAAACAATATTCAACGCAGATGTGGAGGTCAGTACAATATCTGCACTGTAATAACCAATATCATTGCAACTTACATCTGCATTCATTACCCATGCTTTATAAGTTGCAGCGGGTAGATTGGAGAAATTACCATCATTAGATGCTATTGTATCATTGGTGGCTGTATTCTTAATAAAAAAACGATGTCCATTTTTCATCCCCCCTGATGCAGCAAATGATAAAGTTCCGGAAGTTGCGCCAAAGCATTGAATGTTTTTATACGATGTTATTTGTAAAGAAAGGGCTTCCGTAGTGTCTATCAAAAAACTTTTAGTAGCAGGTGTACAATCTAATTCATTTGCACGATAAACTTTTACGGCATAAGACCCTGCTGGTAATCCATCCACAATTAATTCTGTTAAAGGGGTATTGATTTTTTCAAGAATCAATACATTATTAAAATTATACAATTTATAATTAAAAGAACCAGAAGATTCATTTACACCTACGGTAACAGACCCGGATGCAGGATTACTACAAGCAGCATTTATTACATTGGTATATATTGATAAGGGTGCAGGTTCTACCAAGGTTATTGACTGTGGGGACACAAACTGACTACAACCATCGGTTACGTTGAATGAATAAACACCGGATTTTAAATTAATAAAATGCCCTGAGGTATTTTGTAAAGATGAATTCAAAGAAAAAGTAAAAGGAGCAATACCACCCGAAATAGATCCACTAATATCACCATCGGAACCACCAGCACAAGGTATGTTTTTGGAGGTAATAGTCCCCCAAGATAATTTATCGATTTTATTAATTGTAACATTTTGTTTAGTGGCGCAAGCGCCGTATTCGGCACCGTTGTTGGCTATCCATAAAGTATAATTACCAGGAGCAAAATCATTAAGTTGTTTATCTGCGCCAACAATATTTCCATTATCGACCACATTTAAACAGCCACCCGCAGTATTCGGATCACAGGGTTCTGTATTGTTATGCCCATTTCTGATAAAATATTTGTAACTGCCACTGCCGCCAGATATACTATTTATATTGATTTGTCCGGTATTTGAATTTGGACAAGAAGCTGAAGAAACTACTGACTGAATAATTGGAGCAGCAGGTAAAATAGTAACCAATTTGGGTTTGATTGAATAGGAAGAATCCAATGATGTTTTAATTAATACAGCTATATTAATTTTCAAAGCTGATGTTTGGGATGATAATATATTTTTAATTTCAGGAATATCATTGACAGCAAATCTAATTGAATCAATAGCATTAATAGTTTTGAAAGTTTTATACTGCGTAAAATTAGTATCAGATAAAAAATCAGCTGCAGCTATTTTATACTTCCATTCATAGATTAAATTAGCGTTATCAATGTTTGAAATCGGGACCGACATCCTGATGATGTCCTCCATGCAATTTAACTTTTCTGGTGACAATAAATTAATCGTAGTTCGAGGAATATTTATCATAATCTCCGGGCTAATATCCGCATGACTTAATACAGAAGTTTTAGTAACTGATGACACTAGATTATAATTAAAATATTTACCTAGTTGTTTCACTCCATTCCAATTGGGAATTTGAGAAAATACTTGAAAATTATTAATGGTATTATAGGAAAATAAGTTTCCGCTGCCTGTTGAATATGGAGCCCCCATTGAAGTAAAAGACAATAAAGAGATGTATTTATCTGTAGCATTCTCAAAAAAATAATCGTCCAAAATAAAATTAACAGTATTTGCATTCACCCCATCTAATAGATTATAGGTATTATTTATAACATTATTTGGAGAATACGTACCAATTCCAATTATATTGCCATCAGAATTAATATCTTTTTTGCGCTGTAGGTAAACAGTTTGAAAATTCAAACCACTCTGAAAATATGCCGGCAAGAAACTATACTTAAATGTTGCATGATTTGGAACGGTATGCACAACAGACTGACCAGATACGTTCATACACGCTGTATTTAATATCATCATGCTAAAAAAAATAAAAAGCCATTTCATATAATATCTTTTCTATTAAAAATTCAATGAATAACCTGTATTAAAAACAAATTCTCGAAGTTTATTTCCAGAAATGTATTGTAGACTACAATTGATATTTTGTTTCAATTGGTGTTTTTCTTTTTGCTTATGTCCTGTTGTCTTTTCTTTAGAGGGCGGAGTATAGTTCGCAACCAATTTGGCATTAATGATGTTATCCGTTAAACCTCTTGAATTTTTTGAACTATTATAAGACAAACTGACGTTCACCGGAAGTTGTTTATTCATTAGTACTTTTGTAAATGCCAATGTAGGACCTATATATGTAGTCTTTTCTCCTTGAATTTGATTAGCATAATAATTAACAGCCAAATTACCTGTCAAATCAGTTGGACTAAATGCATAAGTATATACTACATTAGATGCAACAAAATGATTATTATTTTTATTTTCAGCATTATTACCCAGCGCATCCTGCGTTTGCTGCAAACTAACATTCAGTGAAATAGATTGCTTATTAGATTTTCCAGGAAATTGATAAATGGCTGATTGACTGAATGAGTTGTTTATTTGGTAGTAATTCAAACTATCTAAACCATTTATAAAAAATGGATCTGTTGGTGGTCTGACTTTTGTATAAGAAGTGAAATTAGAAAACGCTGTATTTAATATCAGTCGGTTATTTGGGGTAATTCCTATATTCAGTAATGATATCCATCTGCTGTTGGAAGATGTTTTTGATCCATCTAAATTATTCCATTGTAAACCTGTGTTAGCTGTAATATTCACTTTGCCTTTCCATAAATTAAAAGAAGGTGCGACTGTAATATTTTCTAAATCATTATTTACGAAATAAGCACCTAAAGAAGTATATCCGGGAGATACCCGTTGATATTTTATTTGAAAATTTGTTTTTTTAATTACAAAACCAGCTGACACATTGATTGCATCATAGAATGAAAGTCCGGATTTTGGAGGAAATATTTTTGAGAGGAGGTTAAAGGTATAGCTCCCAGGCACACTATTTGTATTGGCATTATTTTTAGTTATCGAATTAAATCTGTTGTCATTTAATAATGCAGAAAATGCATACATGAGTTCTAACTGCAACCACTTTGTAGGTTTTAAATTAGTTTTGATAGAGGAGCTAAAATTAGACTGGGGAGTAATCGTTGTTTGTAACGGTATAAATGGTATGGAGGTTGCATCATCATTTACACTCAACATATTCCACTCTGTTTGCCACGTTTCACCTGCATATCCCAGCAGTATACCTATTGCATTTCTTTGAAATGAAATATTTTGAGGATATGCAATATTAAAAGGGAGTGCATCACGCAAACTACCTTTCATGAACATGAACCGATATTTCTTAGGAGTAAGCTCTAAACCATATCCTTTAAAAACATGCCCGGCTAATGTGTATTCATTAAAATTCATATTGCTAGTGCCTAAATGTAATTTTATCCATTTGTATTGCGGTACAAACTTGAGCCGATTAAAAGGCTGGGTATAATTGGCTTTTGCATTGGTGTAACTAAATGTCAACGGCGTGGGTATGCCAAAAAAGTTAAGGTTCAAAGAGGCATTGGCAAACCAATTAAATGGATCACGTTGGGAAACTTCTCTGTTGGATTGGTAAACTACCGAATTAAGGTTAAATGAACCATTCGCAGTTATCCCTTTTTTAAAACTAATATCTTTCAATGTTTCATAAGAAACATCTTGCGCATTTACCATGTAAGGCAATACAATAAAGCATATTAATATAAAACAACACTTTGCATTGTACATTAGCGAATATTTATTGAATTTAATAGTTGGGAATAGCCTACAACTATTTGCAACCATAATTATTTATTGATATCGATTCACTCAAAACAGAGCAATAACAACCACTGTATGATTACTATTACTTTTTTCTTAATACAGAATTGTAAAAGGATCACTCATTTGGCTATTTTTCCCATCCACAAAAATTGCCTTTATTTTATAACGATAACTATTGTTTAATTGCACTTCATCATCTTCATAGAAAAATTGATTCGAATCGATTCTGGCTAACATCGAAAAAGCACCTTCATTGTTTGCGCGATATAATAAAAAATAATCTACCCCGGTATATTGGTATTCCCAATGTATTCTTATACCTTTTTTTTCTTTATTCACTTCTCCGCTTAATTTTCCAACCGATTTTTTTACTGGTGGATCTACTTCGATTATTCCAGATAAATCTTTACTGCTATTATTACTACTATCAGCAGTTACCAAAAGATACTGGTACTTAATTTTTTCTTGAAATAATGTATCTACAATGGCCAATAGCGCAAGATTACTTGAAGCAGGTATTGTAGCAACAAGTGAAGTATCGGTTAATTTCCCCATTGGCATTTTGTACAATGTATAATGCGACAAATCAGAAGATTCTGAAGGAATAATAGAAATTCGAATTGAAGTATCGGTTGCGCTTACGCTTCTTATTAATGCAGGAGAAGGAGGAATGGTATCGGGTCTTCTCAGTACCAGGGTATCGGAATAATCGGACAGATTAAAATAATCATCTGCTGCCACAACCGAATAATACACTTTAGCATTAAGTGCATTTAATTTAAGGGTATCTTGGTATACCGTATCCTTTATAAAATGGGGTGTGATGGCAATCATTTCTTCGGTGGCATTGTTGGCTCTAAACAATCGATATCCTTGTATATCTTTATCTGGATTAGATTTCCATCGAATAGTAGCAATGCCGGTTGAATCGATGGAGGAACTCAAATCCATAACGGGTTTAACAGGCGGCATAGAATCTTCTCCCTGAAACAAATAAGGTAGTGAGGTAAATGTTTGATGAGGTTCTTTATACGTAATAGAAAGTTTATAATAATTGTTTACAAACCGAACCGTATCGATCAATTGATTGGTAATTGCTGTTATTTCTTTTTCTGCAACTGCTACATAGGAATGATTGTAATAGGGAGATACCCACAATTGCATGGAGGCTATTTTGGAAATAATGCTGTCGGGAAAAGCCCAACTTAACTTTACTTTTCCAACACCTGCAAATTCTCCTAACTGAATAAATGGTCTATAGGCTGCAACTATAAAATTACGTTGTGCGGCAATTGCAGAAAAAGGTCCTTTTTTACCAAAGGGTGTTATTCCTCTTACTCTGTAATAAATAGAATCCGTATTGGGTAATGAGATAGAATCGGTAAAAGAAGCAAAACCGGGCGATTTATTTTTAGCCAATTGAACAAAAGGTAAATCACTTACCGGCGAAAATGTTATCATATCGTAAGAACGTTCAATTTCGTAAGCAGTGTAAAATGAATTTACATGCTCAATATTCCAACTAAGTCCCACCATATTATTCTGCACTGCTAACAAAGGTTTTTCAACAGCGGGCGTTTTCCACAATTCATCTCCCGAAATGTATAAAGAGCCAATTTTATACTTCAATTCTTTCTTCAGAGCTGCGGGAATATTTAATTCTACGGAATACAAATACTGCTCGCCACTGGCTACCACATCATCTTCAAAAGCAAGTGCGGCAGCTTTTGCAGCAGGGAAATGCATATCAGCCAACAGTAGGGTTATTCCATATCTACGATTCACTTCATCTAACTTTCCCAAAACCGATGTTGCAAGAGGCTTGTCTGTTTTCTCCGGATACATTAATACCCCTATGGTTTCTATTAAACTATCTTTGCCGGAGAGTTGCGTTATTTTGGCCTGCGAAATGGGTGATATTTTTTTTGTCCAGCTAGACGTAGTTGACTTTTGGGAAACAAGCACTCCATTTTTTGATACAAGATGTTTGTGCAAGGTATAACCATACTGTATGCCCAATTGCCATAGAACCGGTTCCGAAGGAACCCATCTTAATTTAACAACACCATTAGCAGCATCGCCTACCATATATAAATAGGGAATCGTATTTTTTTTCTGTGCAGCGGCATCATGATCACCTGCGCACAAGCATAGCAATAGAAGCAGGATGAATTTATAGGTATTATTAAAAAACATGTATATCGATTAATTAAAAAAGCGGATTAAAATTTAATATTTACTGTTTTTGTGGTAGTTATTTTACGCAGCCCGGGTAATTGGTAGTTCACCTCAATCGGATACGATTCACCGGGAATTAAGTCGGTATAATTTTTTGCTTGCAAAATGCGGCGCGCGCCTTCTGAAATTGTTTTACCATAGATATATTGGTAAGCTGCTGCATTTCTCAAATCAATAAAATCTTTATATATGTAATAAGAAAGGAAATAGCCGAACTGAATGCTTCCAGATTTAGAGCGAGCATTGGTGTTTTGTATATCTGCTGCAGTAAGCAGATAAGGGGTTGCTTCTCCTAAATTTGACAATGAAATAGCTTGTAAAGGAAGCAGTCCTTTATCGGTGGTATTGCGCCAGTTGATATTTAATCCACTTGAAGCATACCATTCATATAACAATGGGTATTGAATAGAATTCAACCAACGATTGTTTGGAGAGGCCGTTCTTTGAATCAGGGAAGGTGTTTCCGCATCAATTCCATTTAATTCAACTGCATCAAAAGTTTCTGCCATATCTATTTTTTTGCCAATCACCCAAAGATTACCTTGTGCAATATCAATGAGGTCTTTGCTGTTTTGCATAGCTTCCCATTTATCGCTAAATGTTGGATAAGCGCTGGTTCGATAATTGTATTGATATAAGGTGAAATCAATTTGCTTCACTGCAGTGGAACTTAATTTATTGGCAGTAGTGGTTACTGTATTTCCATCACCTCCTATTTGTTGAGTTGCTTCAACTTTTACTGTTTGCGACTTATTGGCGTTAGTTGATTGTGGTGTACGAATAAAACTCAATTGATAAATGGTACTTGTTTTTAATTGTACTGGAATATTAAATTGAACTATTTTTTGTGCAACATCATATTTAAGTGGGATATCGATGCTTGCTTTAGTATTAGCCGGTAAAAAAGAAGCGATATAGTTGTACGCATTTTTTTCATCAGAAGCAGGAAACAAATAAGCTTGTCCGCGTTTCAACTGAACATACCCATTACTAAATTCTTTTGGATGAAAATTGTATTGAAGGTTAACGGGGTAAGCATACGCTACATTAGAAGCAGGAATGGTTGTGGGTGCAGCACCTGTAGTAAACTGTACAGATTTTTCTTCGGTATCCGGAGAACCGTCTCCCCTAAGCAATGGCTTCCATACACCATTAATTTTCTTTTCCCAATATACTTTTACGTTGAAATTTAATGATTGAAGCGGAGGTAATACTTCGGGGGTATTAATGGAGGCTACATCATTGGTACTATTCCATTCTATTTTACCAGTAATGGGTTGCGTTCCCTGATTGAGTTTACATGCTGCTAATTTAATCCGGTAGGTTTCCATTTGATTGTCCATATTCATCATACGGATTTCTTTTTCTACAGCAGTATTAAAACTTACTTGCGGGTAGGTAAACACATCTACATCAGCTTGTTTATCATCTGGCTTTAGATCTTCAATAACATGAATATCGCCCAATTCTGAACCTTGACTTTCAATTTCACACTGTTGGCCAATGGTAAATGAGATTTTAAAGTTTCCTTTAACTAGTCCACCCAACACACTAAATCTACCTGCAAATTGTCCCGAAAACCAAGAGGGATTAGGTAATTGCGCCTGCAACAAAGTGGCTAATCCGGCATCCATAATGTTGAAATTTTTTCTGCCAACTTTAACACCAACTCGAGCCATTAAATAAGCATACGCTTGTCCGGATGCATACCAACCATTCCATCCAATTTCACCACTTTCACCTTTACATTTCACATTGGCATATTGCCTAAACATAATATCGGCACCAGCGCCTATTTTAATCATGGCAAAAAATGGGCGAACTTCTTTATCAAACCCAACGTTAATACGTGCACCAAATGCAATCCCTCTACCTGTGGCAAAAGATTCTAAGTAACTACCTATATGATTGTTTAGATCGCCTAAAACATTGGCGACTTCAGCAGGAGGAGGTTGTATCGATTCAGTTTTGGTACCCACCATAAAATAGCTCTGCGATTGAGCAATACCAGCAATATCTATCCCTATGGGTTTATTTGGACGGCCTATATACACATACCAATCGTTAGGATCAAAATGCATTACGGCCTCTCCAGTATTACCGTTATTGACGCCTTTTAATATCCCTTGTATATGGAGGTAGGCAGACAAGTTAGCATGGAATACACTATTTATAAAATCATAATTGACTTGCATTTTTGCATAGAACTGTTCCCCTTCTATCCGCTCCTCGTCTGGAATTTTTTCAACTTTTGATTTTTGATTGAAAGCTGTAATGTTGGGATCGAATTTTTTAGCTGGTGTCAATAGGTAGGCCACCCCAGTAAACTGAATAAATTTCAATCCGTTGTTTTTGTTAAAAGCCAATTCTAACAATAAGTTAGCATTGAGCACTTTTTTGGATTTATCTGAAAAGAGTAATCCACCCATAAAATGCATACCGGCTTCAGGATCTGGAATAAAACCGGAAGATAAAATAGCAGCGTCTTTTTGTGTTGTTGCAGCATTAGCGGCACCATCAATTGTAAACAAACTTAAATCAGGTTTAGCAGAAGGATTACCCGGCTTAGACATTCTATAAGAAACACCTCCAATAATACCATTTATTTGTGTACCCATTAAAAAAGGGATCCCTTTAGAGGGTGCATATACATCCAAATGAAAAAATCGGAAATCTTTAGTACTACCGAAAATTGCGTTGATGTTTACTTTATCAGAAAGAACCGGCATTTTCATACTCAGTTTGCCGGAAAATTCTTCTTGATAATCGTTTTTAATGTACCCAATTACCCCCTCAATACTAAAAGCACCTAATGTTACATTTACTCCAATTTTATTTACGTCGATGCCATCGGTTTGAAATTTGTGTTTTGTATGATATGCGCCTTTCACATCTTGCACCAGTTCTTCTGTAACCGATGCTTTTAATGTACAACCCAATGTTACCCCACCACCTTTATCGGAACTATTCATCAATGCCATTTTAGCATCGAACACCAGACCCATTTTCCCATGGTTGATATTTAGTCCGATGTGCTCAAACGATAAAGAAAAATTCGCAAACTTAGCTGCTTTAGCACTTCCTAAATCAAATTTACCCCCTAGCAAATAAGGTGCTTTGCTAGAGATGGTTAACTGTTCAAATTTCACATCACCCGACTTAAGTGCAGCTAGATCGGCTCTGATAATGCCATTTAAAGAAGCGGATTCTTCCAATTCACCATTCACTTTATTCAGTATAAAAGAAGAATTTTTAGCGAGTACAATTTCGCCGCCAAAAGGGTTACGGAATACTTTGTTTTCTCCCAATGCCAGAAAGAAACGATAATCCCATTGATGTTGTTCATTCTCTTTCATCTCAGCAGCATACATCAAGGAATCTGTATTCAAAAAAGGAACATGCATCCTTCCGGCTAACTTCCCTTTAGTTAGTTTACTTTGAATGATTTCAATTTCAATATCATCAATAGAAATTGGCCAAGACAGTGTATTATCTTTTAGAGAGAGTACATTTTCAGCAGCTATTCTACCACTCACCCCTTGTTCATCAATTAATAAATCGTTGGCCAGTAGCGTAGTTCTACCATATTTACCGGAGAAGTAAGCAGGTAATGTTACGGTAGATTCTTTAATGTAAAACCCTTTCCATAGATTTAAATCGCTTCCATATTGTTGTTGATAAATTTTAGGGAAGACCGCACTTTTGGGATTTTCTTTATCACTAAAATCCGCAGTAAGTTGCGCTACTTTAAAAGAGAACTCGTTGTTTTGCGCTAGAGTAAAAGGGGTAATACCCGCTGTAATCATAAAATTAGCAGGATCTGAAAAACTGACTTCAAAATCGGCTTGAACTGCTTGAACATTTCCACTCGATGAATCGGGAATGATTAACGTTTTATCGAAAACAAAAAAACCTTTCAGGTGAATATTCTTCAGTCCATCACATCCCCATTCAATGTAAGTGCTGCCATCTGCCGGTAATACCAACTGTATTTTACTGGTTACGTTTTCTTGAATAGGCGTTATTAATGTAAGCCTGCTTTGACTAGCATAACCAATGCCACCAGGGTTAAAGGAAATATCCATTCCTTTAAATAAAATAGGATTCTTAAGTATTGGAAGTGTTAATTCTGCAACCATACCGAGTAAGCCGCCCCGACCTGTAACTATAGAATTATCCACTGCAAGAATAGCCCCGGATGATTTAGTGCCAAATTTTATACCTACAGGTAAAACTGAAGCATCTAAAGCGCTTGTTGAGGAGATAAATTTATTATTATCTTTTATATTTTGCAGTAAAGCCTTGGCTGAATTATAGGATTGACTATCCACATTATGCAACGCAGTACTTTGTGAAAAACATGTACTTACTGCTATTAAGCATACTAATAATAACCCTATATTTTTTATACCACTCATGCAAAATTATTGCTACCACTATTAAGGTATTTATACATTGCATGAAGCAATCAACTTTACCTTAGTAATCGTAGGATTCGTTTTAATCAATTACAATACATATTGTGAAGCAATTGACAAGTTTTACAATAATGGAATTTCTTAGGAATGGACAATAAAATTCAGCAGATGCTGATTTGAAATGAATGGTTCAGAAAATAGACTATTTATTTTAGTTTTTTAAGTACACTTAAACTAGCTTGAAAGACTAAGTAATTATCATAAAAAAAAACATTAAACTTTAACATTGCTTAGTTTGTATCTTTTGAGCATTCACTCCTTATCTGTTTCAAAAGTAGATAAGGTTAGGATATAAAAAACAGGTATTTATACCTGAAATAAATTGTGTTTTAACGGTATTTTAGGTAGCTTTTACACAACTACCGTTAACCGATCAGTATTGTAAAATTTTAGCTTTAAAAAGATCATCGTTTTCAAGCTTCTGCTATTAACGCTAATCTTAATGATCGAACATTGGGGAGCTTACACGTTGTCCATAAAAAGCTGTGTTTTTAAAGTTACAAAAAAGTCAGCAAGAACTTGCCCCCCATAATAGGACTGTAATACAAGGAATAAAAACTTTTCTCCGCAGCATACCATTCATGAATTTGCCTGATAGCAGGCACAAAAAAAGCCACCTATTTTTTCAATAGGTGGCTTGGTGTTTAATGTTATAAAGGTAGTTGATTGGATAGAAATACCATCAAAAAAATCGGTAATTTTTCTTAATAAAATTTAAGCGAATATCCAGTAACTTATTTTTCGTTGGGATTTTGCTTGCCTGCTAATAATTTTTCTAATGCAGTTTCTAGTCTTCGCTGACGAGTTTCTACTTTTTTAGCACCTTCAATCCAGGTTACATATTCTTTTTGATTGGTAAAAGACAGTGCCGCAAAGAATTCTTTCGCTTCTTCATGGGTAGTAAATAAATGCTCTAATTCAACCGGAGCTTTTACCAACCTTTTTTCAAAATCAATTCCATTGAATTCAAGCGGTTTAGATTCTGCAAAACTTCTGTCTTTATTGGGTATCTGATCAAGCTTTGTAAAACGCATCGCACTCCATACATGGTCTAATGCCACCTGACGAACACATTCATATCCTTTTTTGGTTAAACACTCCCAGCTACAATCGCGGTTTAAATCGCTTGCTATTTTACTGGTTGTTTTTGGGTAAGCTATCCAAAGTTTACTTTCGTCATTTAAAGCAGGAAATACCTCGTTTAAAACGTTGTTCAACTGTTGCTGACTCAATGCAAATATCAATGCAAAATCTAACTTTCTGCTTTTTAACAGAGGAGTTACATTCTTAGCGTAAGTAAGCTTTACGAAGAGTTTTTCAATTGAAGAAGGTAATCCCTGAATTAGTAGATTCTTCTCATCCTTTAACTGGAGTTTCTCGAGCACAGATAAATTAGACATGCCTTAAAGGAAGTTTAATAAGCAATAAAGAATGCAAAGTTAAAAAAATGTTATGGTTTTTTGTAATAATTTTTAACCATATCATCCATAATCTTTTGTAATTCAGCTATTCGCACTTCGTCGCTAGGGTGGGTACTGAATAAACTAGGCGTATTTCCCCCACCGGAAGCAGTTGACATACGTTGCCAAAAATTTATGGCTTTACGCGGATCATAGCCGGCTAATGAGGAAAACATCAATCCATAACGATCCGCTTCTAATTCATGCTTTCTGCTAAATGCAGGCATTGCAATACTGGAACCGATACCATACGCTGTATTAAAGATGTTTTGAGTTTGTTCTGGCTTAGTAGATAATGCAGCAGAAATACCCAATCCGAGGCCTTGCTGAACCATAGACTGGCTCATTCTTTCACTACCGTGTTTGGCTAAGGCATGTGCAATTTCATGCCCCATTACAACTGCTAAAGAGGCTTCGTCTTGCGTAACGGGCAATAACCCGGTATACACTACAATCTTACCGCCAGGCATACACCATGCATTCATTTCCTTATTCTCCACCAGGTTCACTTCCCACTGATAACCTTGCAACTCAGCTGCAAGCCCTTTATTGGTATAATAACTGGTAATTGCTTTAATGATTTTGTTTCCAACACGTTTAACCATTTCTGCATCTTTGTTGCCCAATGATGCTACTTTGTTAGACCCTAAAAAAGTTTTATATTGAGTTGCAGCAAGCGATTGCACTTCTGACTCTTCAACTAATGATAATTGCTGTCTGCCAGTAATTGCATTACGTTGGCAAGAATTTAATACACATAATGACACACACAAACTGCCCACTAACAGGAACTTTTTCATATTTGATTATTACTTATAAATTATGAAAGAAAATGATGAACCCGATTATTTTTTGTCTTTTTTACGGTCACGGTGCTTAAACAAAGGAATTTTGCTTTCCGTACCTTTAATTATCCGGGAGATATTTTTTTGATGGGTTAAAACTACCATTAAGGCAACTAATACAGCAAAAATCCTATATAAGGTTTCTTTCTCATTGAAAATAAAGAGAATGAACACCATAAAAGAAATTCCAGCCAAGATAGAACTTAATGAAACAAAACGTGTTAAGTATAAAACAATTAAAAATACGCCAATGCAACATAAAGCAACCAATGGCTGTATAGCAACGGCCATTCCTAATAAGGTGGCAACACCCTTTCCGCCCCTGAAATTGGCCCAGATGGGGAAAATATGTCCGAGTACGGAAGCTAATCCTAATGCTATCATAAAATTAGTCCTATCCCACTCGTCTGTTAGATAATACGGCAATAATATATATAATGAAGTGGCGATTAAGCCTTTTAGTACATCGATTGACATTACAAAAGTACCCCATTTAGCCCCCAATACTCTAAATGTATTGGTGGCTCCGGCATTGCCGCTACCATATTCACGAATATCAATATTAAAAAAGTATTTACTTACCCAAACAGCTGTGGGCACGGAACCAATGAGGTAAGCTAGGATAATTAGAAGGGCTTCGTTCATTTTAAGTAAAATGTATTACAAATATATGGCATAGCAATTAAAATAATAAAAAAATAACACAACTATATTATTCTTTTGTTAAATATATAGCAACCCAGCCATCTTTTGCACTTGTTTGCTGATGATGCAGTCCTAGCAATTTACATGCAGATAATATATCTGTTTCATCGGATTGTAATAACCCACTCAGGATTAAAGTGCTATGAGGGAGTAAAACAGCCGATAAATTAGACAAATTGGCTTCAATTATATGGCGGTTAATATTAGCAATAACCACATCAAACCTCCATGCATCATTAACTGAATCAACTTTTTGAATTTCAATGTTTTTGCATTGGTTAATTAAAGTGTTTTCTGAAGCATTTTCTATGCACCAATCATCATTGTCAACGGCTAAAATGTATTCAGCACCCAGTTTTTCAGCCAAAATTGCTAAAATACCGGTACCGGTACCAAAATCAAATACTTTTTTACCTTTAAAGTCAATGGAACGCATCAATTGCATTACTGTAAACGTGGTAGCATGATGTCCGGTACCAAAGCTCATTTTAGGCGTGATAACCAATTCATGTTGAACACCGATCATTGGTTCATGGAAGGAAGCCCTAATTCCTACAAAATCGTCTACTTGTACCGGGCTGAAATTAGCTTCCCAAATAGTATTCCAGTTTTCATTCTTAAGTATTGACAATGAATAGGATAAATCAAGTCTATTCATTAAATCATTCAACGCTTCTTTTTGCAAGTCGGATTCTTTACAATAAGCTTTCAATATCTTTTCTTCTTCTAAAAAACCATCAAAACCTATTTCACTTAATTCTGCAATTGCGATTGCTGAGTCGGATTCTTCAATTGGGGTGATTTCTATTTGTATATAATTCTCCATAAGGTTAATTAAAGTAAAAAAAATGGCCCGTGTTTTACGGACCATTTTATAACGAGTTATAAGAAGGTATTATTATCCATTGTTGGCTTGCTCATCTCTCGGTTTACTTTCCGGGCGAGGCATCAACACTTTTCTGCTCAATTTAAACTTGCCTGTTTTAGGATCTAAACCTACCAATTTAACTTTTACCATATCCCCTTCTTTAAATAAGCCTTCCATCGTTTCTAAACGGCTCCAGCTAATTTCACTGATATGTAATAATCCTTGTTTGCCTGGCATAAATTCAATAAAGGCACCAAACTCTTTAATCCCTTTAACAGGTCCTTCATACTCATCCCCCACTTGAGGAACGGCGGTGATTCCACGAACCCAGTTAACTGCTTTATCGAGGCTTTCTTTATTTGCAGAGAAGATACTTACTTCCCCAACATTTCCAACTTCTTCAATATTAACTGTAGCGCCGGTTTCACGCTGAATTTCTTGAATAACTTTACCACCCGGTCCAATTACCGCACCAATAAATTCTTTATCAATGAATAATTTTACCATACGAGGTGCATGAGGCTTCACATCGGCACGAGGAGCATCAATGCATTGGTACATTGCATCTAAAATATGTAAACGACCTTTTCTTGCTTGATCTAATGCTTCCATCATCACGGCCATACTTAAGCCATCAACTTTAATATCCATTTGCACGCCACAGATACCATCTTTAGTACCGGTTACTTTAAAATCCATATCGCCTAAATGATCTTCATCACCAAGGATATCGGTTAAAATTGCGTATTTGCCATCTTCTCTGGAAATCAGTCCCATTGCAACGCCACTTACGTGTTTAGCTACTGGAACACCCGCATCCATTAATGCAAGAGAGCCGGCACAAACTGTAGCCATGGAAGAAGATCCATTACTTTCCAGGATATCACTAACCACTCTAACTGTGTAAGCATAATCATTACCCGGCATCATTTGCTTTAAAGAGCGTTGTGCAAGGTTACCATGCCCAACTTCTCTTCTGCCTACACCTCGCATCATTTTAACTTCACC
>CANHJH010000024.1 GCA_947460365.1 Sphingobacteriia bacterium
ATTACACACAATTATGTATTCATATTTTATTATAGGGGTGATAAAAATACGTGACGGATTCAAATCATACGCATTAACCATGCACCCAATATGTCACCCTTTCAGGGTTGGGAATATTCTAATCAACCTATTATGCTATTATGATATCAACCCATTCGGGGTTATTGAAATTGCAGATGGAGCATGATTTTTTATACCAGCTGCATTAACCGGTATAAAAAATTTCATAGATATAATCGATTCAACATCGTAAAATCCCGTAGGGATGAAATAATAATAGAAAATATAGATTGGTTGATGACCAAAATCCCGTAGGGATGGCATAATAATCGCGATGAAATAATAATAAAAGGAAAGGTATTTTCACGCCTAATTGTGATTCATGCAACAAAGTCATTATCAATTGTCAATTATCAATTATCAATTACCCTTCACCATCTCCACATGCTCAATTCCATCTTCTAAATAGATCTCTCCCGCTATCTTAAACCCAAATGAACTATAAAATGCGATAAGATAAACCTGGGCTCCTATCCTTATATCCCCCTTGCCATATACTGCATAACAATGTTCTATTGCTTTTTCAAATAATAGCCTCCCAATTCCTGTTCTTCTAATGATGGGTGAACTTACAACCCTACCAATACTCATTTCCTCATAAGATAATCCGGGTGGTAATAATCTACAATATGCAATCAGTTCATCATCCTGCATAACCAATAAATGCTTACTCATTTGATCTTTATTGTCGGCATCCTGAAAAACACAATTTTGTTCTACAACAAATACTTCATTTCTCAATTGTAATATCAAATACAACTCTTTTACAGTTAATTCTTCAAACGATTTTAATAACCAATTCTGATCCATCTATTTTACTATTTATGTTGAATCTTGTATAATTTATGTTGAATGTCAAGTTAAGACCTGTTAAACTTTAATATCCATACTTATTTCCCCATCGTTCTTTTAAAAATTTTCTCAATTCATTTTCCCTTGCATTATTTCCAGGGCTATAAAATATTGTTCCCTTAAGTACTTCCGGCAAATATTCCTGTTCTATAAAATTATTTTCACCTAAATGTGAATACTGATAGTTTTTGCCATAATCTAATTGTTTCATCAATTTAGTTGGTGCATTACGCAGATGAAGTGGTATCGGCAAATCTCCATGTTGTTGCACTGTTTGTAGCGCTTTGCCAATGGCTTCATAGGAAGCATTGCTTTTTGCTGATGAGGCGAGGTAGGTTGCACATTGTGATAATATAATCCTGCTTTCGGGGTAGCCAATTTTACTGACTGCATCAAACGTTGTATTTGCCAATAATAACGCATTGGGATTAGCATTGCCAATGTCTTCACTTGCGAAAATGAGCATTCTTCTTGCTATAAATTTCACATCTTCTCCGCCCTCTATCATTCTTGCAAGCCAATAAACCGCTCCATTGGGATCACTACCTCTCATACTCTTAATAAATGCAGATACTACATCGTAATGTTGCTCTCCACCCTTATCATACAACGCTATTTTTTGCTGCGCTACTTGCATTACAATTGCATTGGTTATCTTTTCATTTCCTGTTTGTACAACTAGTTCCAACAAATTCAATAATTTCCTGCCATCTCCTCCACTAATATTTATCAATGCTTCTGTTTCAGCTAAATCAATCTTTTTAGTCTGGAGGAATGCATCCTTTTTTATTGCATCCAATAACAGTTGAATAAGTTGTTCTTTGCCCAATGCTTTCAATACAAACACCTGACATCGGCTTAATAAGGCGCTATTTACTTCAAATGATGGATTTTCTGTAGTTGCACCAATCAATCGAATTACTCCCTTTTCAACTGCACTTAATAATGCATCTTGCTGACTTTTATTAAAACGATGTATCTCATCTATAAATAATACAGTACCCGATAATTCCTTAGCCTGCTCAATTACCTCTCTTACTTCCTTTACTCCACTGCTAATAGCACTCAACTGATAATAAGGTACATTCAATGTTTGTGTAATGACTGTAGCCAGGGTAGTTTTGCCCACACCAGGCGGCCCCCATAATACCATAGAAGGAACTACTCCTTGTTCTAAAGCAGTTCGGAGAATACTTCCCTTACCGGTTATATGTTCTTGTCCCACAATTTCATCAAGTTTTTGTGGACGCATTCTTTCTGCTAAAGGTATTTTTGTCATTGATTACAATTCATTATTTCTATTAATGCTTACAAAATCTTGCCGCAAGTATTAAATCATTACCGTACAAATTATTTAAAATTTGTTAATCCTGCTAATAAAGTGGTGCCCAGCCCTAATATTGCTACTAATAAAAACGACCATTGTAACCCAAACGCTTCTGCTATAAAACCTATTAACGGGGGGGCTAACAAAAAACCAAGAAATCCAATACTTGATACTGCTGCAATAGCTACTCCTGCTGACATTGTATTTGACTTACCTGCCTGACTATATACTATTGGCACAACCGATGAAACGCCCATTCCAACTAATAAAAAACCAATAGTAGACATTAGTAAAGTTGGAAATACTACAATGATTAATAATCCTGATGCAATAAATACACCACTTCCTTCTAATATTTTTTTGATACCAACTTTCATAACTAATCGATCACCCAAAAATCGACCTCCGGCCATCGTACTCATAAATGCAACATACCCCATCGTGGTATATTCTTTTGGAGCAGCAACTACTTTTTGAAAATATACACCACTCCAGTCAAACATGGCTCCCTCACAAGCCATACAACTAAATGCAATTAGTCCTAGTTTCAATAATGTTGGATCAGGCTTAGCAAATAAGGGCTGATTGTTAGACCTTGTATCCTTTGGAATTAACTTACGTTGCATCAACCATACAAGCAAAAGCATCGCACCATTCAATAATAAAAAATGCCTAAAGGGGCTAACTGAATTAGCAATCATTAAAGTGCCAATAGCCGCTCCTAAAAAACCTGCTGCACTCCATACACCATGAAATGATGCCATAATTGATCTTCCATACATCCCTTCTACGCCTACTGCTTGCGTATTCACAGAAATGTTCATAAGGTTCCCCAATAACCCAAATGTAAAAAGCAATAAAATCAATTGTAAAACAGTGCTACTTTGACCAATTAACGTAAGCGTTACTGGGTATATTAAAGCTCCGGATAGCAACGCTTTTTTACTCCCCCAATGCGCAACTACCCAACCGGAAATGGGTAAACTAATCATTGAACCCACCGGAATTGCCAGTAAAACTCCCCCTAATGCTGCATCACTTAATTCCAAGGACTGCTTTATTTCGGGGATGCGGCTGGCCCAACTGGCAAAACATATTCCACCAATAAAAAAGAAACAGCCTACTGCTATTCGGTAAATTCTAATGTCCATAGATGGTTTTATCATTATTTTAAAATAAAACTGACATACAAAAGTACCTGAATCTGCCTACTTTACTCATTTAGGTTATATTTGCTTTTGTAACAACAGGATCAATGTAAATTGATTTGATTCTGTTATTTATTGGAATCAATTATAATGGCAATTATGTATCGTACGCACACGTGTGGAGAACTAAGAATTAATCAGGTAAACGAATCAGTTACATTAGCTGGTTGGGTGCAAACAGTAAGGAAGTTTGGGGCTATAACATTTGTGGATCTAAGAGATCGTTATGGAATTACCCAACTGCTTTTTGGCGAAGAGTTAAACCCTAGTTTAGATGCCAATCCATTAGGTAGAGAATTTGTCGTGCAAATAATAGGAAAAGTTCAGGAAAGAAGTAGTAAAAACGCAAATATCCCTACGGGTGAAATAGAAATCAATGTTACTTCATTCACCATTCTAAATAAATCTGCCGTTCCTCCTTTCACCATTCAAGATGATACCGATGGGGGGGATGATTTAAGAATGAAATATCGTTTTCTTGATTTGCGAAGAAATGCAGTAAAAAGAAATTTAGAGCTTAGATATGCTGTTAATCGTTCTGCAAGAAACTATCTACATGAGAACAATTTCATGGATATTGAAACACCTTTTTTGATTAAGTCTACTCCCGAAGGAGCTCGTGATTTTGTGGTGCCTTCTAGAATGAATCCCGGTCAGTTTTATGCTTTACCTCAATCTCCGCAAACATTCAAGCAATTGTTGATGGTGAGCGGATATGATCGTTACTACCAGATCGTAAAATGTTTCAGAGATGAAGATTTACGTGCCGATCGTCAACCTGAATTTACTCAGATAGATTGTGAGATGGCATTTGTAGAGCAAGAAGACATATTGAATATGTTTGAAGGATTGGTTAAACGCATTTTTAAAGATGTTAAGCATATTGATTACTCCGACAAAGTAGAAAGAATGTCGTGGGAAGATGCCATGTGGAATTTTGGTAATGACAAGCCCGATATTCGTTTTGGAATGAAGTTGGCTAATTTAAAATCGGCCTTCTTAAAGGGAGGAAAAATTGAAGCTACTGGCGAACTCATTAATGGCGCAGGATTTGGTGTTTTTGATAATGCAGAAACAGTGTTAGCAATTGCTGCACCAGGTTGTAGTGAATATACAAGAAAGCAAACCGACGAACTAACCGATTGGGTTAAACGACCGCAAATAGGCATGCAGGGATTGGTTTATATTAAATGCAATGCAGACGGCACCTACAAAAGCAGCGTTGATAAATTTTATACCGAAGATAAATTAAAAGCAATTGCTGATGCTGCTGGCGCACAACCTGGCGACTTGGTTCTAATCTTAGCAGGTAGAGAAGAGAGAACCCGTAAAGCAACCAGCGAATTACGTTTAGAAATGGGTAAGCGTTTAGGTATGCGAAAAGAGGATGAATTCAAGCTATTATGGGTAATGGATTTCCCATTATTTGAATATGCAGAAGAAGATAATCGTTGGGTTGCTCGTCACCATCCGTTTACTTCTCCTAAGCCGGATCATATTGATGTAATGATTAATAATAATCCGATAATTGAAAATGCAGAAAAATATTTAGAACATCCTTATTCAAATATCAAAGCCAATGCGTATGATATGGTATTGAATGGCAATGAAATAGGCGGGGGCTCTATTCGAATATTTCAACGTGCATTGCAGGAAAAGATGTTTGCCGCATTAGGTATGAGCGAAGAAGAAGCTTTACATAAATTCGGTTTCTTATTAGGGGCATTTGAATATGGAGCACCACCACATGGGGGTATTGCATTTGGATTCGATAGGCTTTGTTCTATTTTGGGCGGAAGTGAAAGTATCAGAGATTTTATTGCTTTCCCTAAAAACAATAGCGGTAGAGATGTAATGATTGATGCTCCTAGTGAAATTGATGCGAAACAGTTTGAAGAATTACAAATTAAATTGAATTTGAAATGAGCCCAATAACCATTTTTAAAATAATCACTTACTTATTAGTGCCTGTGGCCATATTGTTTGGATTAATAGACATTATCATGCTGTTTATGGCATTGGCCAATCCTGCTATACTGCTGATAGTATTTGCTATGGCCTGTTTTGTAATTTATACGGCAGCTTCCCTTAGATTTTTATTGGAAGGAATCATAAGCAATCAACGCTGCAAGTCATCATTAAAAGACTGGATAAAAGTAAATGGCTATGTTACACTTTTCCTATTTATCATGTTTTTTATGAATTCATCTGCTACGTTTTTTGTTGATGATATTACCTTAAGGCAAACACTGTCTGAAATGATGGATCAACAACCTGAATTGGCAGGTAAAATATCGCTGGATTTTTTTATTAAAATATTTCATGTTGTATCCGGAATAATGTTTGCAATTAGTTCGCTCATTATAATCCATGTTTTAATGAATCTTAAGCTTTTAAAGCGTTATCAAGACCTTTTTAGCAAAGAATAAATCAATCTTAACCCTTTTTCATTTTATCAACAGCATTAACTACTTTTGCGCTGTCCTAAAGGATTTTATATTTTAAATAAATTAATATGGCAACAACTTCAGACATCAGCCGCGGCATGATTTTGAAATTAGATGGAAGTCTATACTCTGTAGTAGAGTTTGGTGAAAATAAAACAGCCAGAGCCGCTGCAAAGGTTTGGGCTAAGTTAAAAGGTGTAGATAACAAAAGATCTATCGAAAAAACCTGGAATAGCGGTGAAAACATTTTCCCTGTTCGTGTAGAAAAGAAGACCTACCAGTTTTTATATAAAGATGAGAGTGGCTATAACCTCATGAACAATGAAACCTTTGAACAGATTGCATTGGCAGAGGAAATGATTGATGCACCTCAGTTTTTAAAAGATGGATCTGAAGTATTTGTATTTATCAATACAGAAACTGATCAGCCAATAGGAGCTGAACTTCCAGAAAAAATCGTTGTATTGATTACTTACTGTGAGCCAGGCTTAAGAGGTGATACCGCTACAAGAGCTTTGAAGGCAGCTACCGTAGAAACAGGTGCAACTGTAATGGTACCATTATTTGTTGAACAAGGCGAAACCATTCGTATTAACACCAAATCTGGTGAATACGTAGAAAGAGTAAAAGAATAAAAAAGTAAATTATAAAAAATGACCTGATCAATAAAACATCGGGTCATTTATTTTAATAGCCCAAAACTGCTCTTTTTTAGTAAAAAAAGGCTATTTTGCCCCTTAATTCGACAAAAAACAACTGTTTTACCCCAAAAAATGCCATTTATGGACTTAAAGCAAATACACGAACTTATTAAAATTATCAACAAAAGTAATATTGGTGAAATCAGCATCGAGGACAAAGATGGTAAAGTAACCATCAAGCAAAAAGAAGACGCAGCAGTTACTTATACAACTTCTGCTCCCCAGGTTTTTGCAGCTCCAGCTCTTGCCGCACCTGCTCCTGTTGCGCAAACTACACAAGCTTCTAGTACTCCTGCTGCGCCGGCCAAGGCCGATAATTTGATTACGATAAAGAGCCCAATGATTGGCACTTTCTATAGTCGTTCTTCACCTGATAAGCCGGTTTTAGCAGAAATTGGAACAGAAATCACACCAGGAAAAGTAGTATGTATTATTGAAGCAATGAAACTCTTCAATGAAATTGAAAGTGAAATAAAAGGAACAATTGTAAAGGTGTTGGTAGAAGATGCTAGCCCTGTTGAATACGATCAACCTTTATTCTTAGTAGAACCAGCTTAACCAAAACCGGACCAATGTTCAAAAAAATATTAATTGCCAATAGAGGTGAAATTGCGCTGCGCGTAATCAGAACCTGTAGAGAAATGGGTATAAAAACGGTTGCCGTATACTCAACTGCCGATAGAGAAAGTTTACATGTAAAATTTGCTGATGAAGCAGTTTGTATAGGTAAACCACAAAGCTCAGACTCTTATCTAAATATTGCCCACATAATGGCTGCTGCGGAAATTACCAATGCAGATGCTATTCATCCGGGATACGGTTTCTTAGCTGAAAATGCTAAATTCTCTCAGATTTGTGCAGACCATGGTATTAAATTCATCGGACCTACTCCAGAGATGATTAATAAAATGGGTGATAAAATCACTGCAAAAGAAACCATGATAAAAGCCGGTGTTCCGGTAGTGCCAGGTGGAGAAGGTTTATTAGAATCTGTTGAACAAACTAAAACACTAGCCAAAGAAGTTGGATATCCTGTAATCCTAAAAGCTACTGCCGGTGGTGGTGGCAAGGGCATGCGGGTGGTTTGGGAGGAAAGTGAAATCGAAAAAGCATACACCACCGCAAAAATGGAGGCGGCAGCGTCCTTCAAAAACGATGGAATTTATATGGAGAAGTTCGTAGAAGAACCTCGTCATATTGAAATACAAATAGCCGGTGATCAATACGGAAACGTATGTCATTTAAGTGAAAGAGATTGCTCTATTCAGCGCCGTCACCAAAAATTGGTAGAAGAATCACCCTCTCCATTTATGACACCGGAATTAAGAGCTAAAATGGGAGAAGCAGCTATTAAAGCTGCATCAGCAATAAACTATGAAAGTGTTGGTACTATAGAGTTTCTGGTAGACAAACATCGTAATTTTTATTTCATGGAAATGAATACCCGTATTCAGGTAGAGCACTGCGTAACTGAAGAAGTGGTAAGTTTTGATTTAATTAAGGAACAAATTAAAATTGCCATGGGGGAAAAAATTTCCGGAAAAAATTATGAACCTACCATGCATGCGATCGAATGCAGAATCAATGCAGAAGATCCCTATAATGATTTCAGACCCTCACCCGGAAAAATTACCAATTTATTTACACCCGGTGGACATGGAGTACGTGTAGATAGCCATGTTTACGCAGGGTATGTTATCCCTCCTTATTATGATTCTATGATTGGTAAATTAATTACGGTAGCTCAAACGCGCGAGGAAGCTATTGATACCATGTACAGAGCTTTGAGTGAGTATGTAATTGAGGGAGTGAAAACAACCATTCCTTTTCATTTACAATTGATGCAAAATGAAGAATTTAGGAAAGGAAACTTCACTACTAAGTTCTTAGAAAGCTTTACAATGAAATAGAAATTGATTAATAAATTATAAAAAAGCGACCAAATCTTTTGGTCGCTTTTTTATTGATATATAGCCCATTACTGATAAAAAAAATAACTAACAATAGCAACAAATAACAAAGCCGTCCCCTTTTACAGAGACGGCTCTTTCTATGAACCAAACTTATTATTCAAATTAAATTAACGCAGAAACAACATTTCTCTGTACTTAGGTAATGTCCAGAAATCATCATCTACCAGGTGTTCTAATTTATCAACATGGTAACGAATTTCGTCAAAGAATGTAGCTTTAATTTTTTCATACGCAACAGCTTTCTCCCTACTATGCTCAACATTGTTTGCTAATTTTCTGGCTTCAACCATTGCATTTACTTTGGTATGAATTACCTGAATATGTGTAGAAACCTGCTTAACAATCTCTAATTGACTAGCATAAGCAGTTTCTGGTAACCCAGCAGATTTTAATCCATTAATATTTTGAAGTAATTCATTTTGGTATTTAATTGCAGCAGGTAAAATATGATTAATTGCTAAATCACCCATTACCCTTGCTTCAATCTGAACAATCTTAATGTATTTCTCTAATTCAATTTCGTATCTGGCTTCTAATTCAGTATGCGAATAAACACCATTTGATTCAAATAAGTGTTTAGCTTTTTCTGTAACTAATGCATCTAATGCAACAGGGGTAGTTTTAAGATTGGGTAATCCTCTTCTTTCTGCTTCTTTATGCCATTCTTCGCTATAACCATCTCCTTCAAATAACACCTTCTTGCTTTCAACAATATATTTCTGTATAACCTGCATAATGGCTACTTCTTTCTTTTCGCCCTTTTCAATTAATTCATCAACAGTTGACTTGAACTTCTTTAATGAATCAGCCATGATGGTATTCAATACTGTCATGGAAATTCCACAGTTTGCAGATGATCCTACAGCGCGGAACTCAAATTTATTTCCAGTAAATGCAAACGGAGAAGTTCTGTTGCGATCTGTATTATCTAATAACAGTTCAGGAATACTTCTATGTAAATCTAACTTAAGTATTGCTTCATCTTGTTCATCAAACTTAGACCCAACTCTAGCTTCGATATCTGCCAATACTTTTGCTAAATATTGACCAACGAATACTGAAATAATTGCTGGAGGCGCTTCATTTGCACCAAGTCTGAAGTCGTTAGGCGCAGATGCAATTGCAGCACGCATGATATCTGCATGGTCATGAACCGCCTTAATAATATTCACAAAGAATGCAAGGAACATTAAATTGGTCTTAGGCGTTTTACCTGGCGCTAATAAATTCACACCGGTGTCAGTTGCCATACTCCAGTTATTATGCTTTCCACTTCCGTTAATACCAGCAAATGGTTTCTCGTGTAACAACACTACCAATTTATGGCGCTTTGCAACACGATTCATCACATCCATTAATAAGGTATTGTGATCTACTGCAATATTTACTTCTTCAAAAATTGGCGCACACTCAAATTGGGCAGGTGCTACTTCGTTGTGTCTGGTACGTAATGGAATTCCTAACTTATAAGCCTCCGCTTCAAAGTCTCTCATGAACGCATACACTCTTTCCGGAATCGATCCAAAGTAATGATCTTCTAACTGCTGGCCTTTTGCCGGTGCAGCTCCAAATACAGTTCTGCCACATTGTACTAAATCGGGGCGAGCATTTGCTAAACCTTCATCAATTACAAAATATTCTTGCTCCCAACCTAATGTAACGGTTACTTTAGTTACATTTTTATCAAAATAATTACAAACTTCTACCGCAGATTTATTTAAAGCCTCTACTGACTTTAAAAGAGGTGCTTTATAGTCTAATGATTCTCCTGTATAGGCGATAAATATGGTCGGAATACATAAAGTTCTTCCGTCTCCGGTTTCTATTATAAATGCGGGCGAAGATGGATCCCATGCAGTATAACCACGCGCCTCAAAAGTCGCTCTTAATCCACCACTTGGAAATGATGATGCATCCGGCTCTTGTTGTATTAATGCTGCAGCATCAAATTCTTCAATAGCCGTACCATCGCTCTTTAAAGTAAAAAATGAATCATGTTTTTCAGCAGTAGTTCCTGTTAATGGTTGAAACCAGTGGGTAAAGTGGGTAACTCCTTTACTTTCTGCCCAAGCTCTAATGCCATTCGCAATTTGACTCGCTACACTACGATCAATTTTCTTTCCTCCTTTTATACTAGTAGTCAAACTTTTATAGGCTTCATCACTTAAAAATTCACGCGCAGTTTTTAAAGTAAATACACTTTCTCCAAAAATTCCGGTGATTTTAGCACTTGGTTTAGAGGGTATCCCTTCTGTTTCTTTTGAGATACTGCTGATGGCATTAAATCGTAAAGACATAATTATTTTTTATTTTATGCTGCAAAATAGCACTAATAATTAAAATAATTTATTAATTTTTCTTCTTATAGGGTTAAAAAAACGTCTTTTGTGGATAAAAAACATATATATAAATAAATATAATTTGTATTTATTGTTAATTTATATACTTCCTATGGTCACTTAGCACTACTTTCTTAACTTCGCCACATTATGGAAATTACAGTTAAAACAGCCCAACAACTTCGCTTAACCGCTGAGGAGTTTGATTTAATTAAGGAAAAATTAAAACGTACCCCAAATTTCACAGAATTATGTGCTTTTAGTGGTATGTGGAGTGAGCATTGTAGCTATAAAAACTCTATTAAATGGCTTAAAAAGCTACCTCGTAGTGGCGGAAGAATGTTGGTGGCCGCTGGTGAAGAGAATGCTGGATTAATGGATATGGGCAATGGATTTGGAGTGGTTTTTAAAATTGAAAGTCATAACCATCCAAGTGCGATCGAGCCTTTTCAAGGCGCAGCAACAGGTGTAGGGGGTATTCAAAGAGATATTTTTACCATGGGCGCCAGACCAATTGCTTCCTTAAACAGTTTGCGTTTTGGTAACCTTAAAGATAAAAAAACACAACATTTATTGAGTGGCGTAGTTAAGGGAATTGGTCATTATGGCAACTGTTTTGGTGTTCCCACCGTGGCCGGTGAAGTATATTTTGAAGACTGTTACCATACTAACCCCCTTGTTAATGCAATGAGTGTGGGTATTATGAAGGCCGCCGATATGGTAAGTGCTACAGCAAAAGGAACCGGTAATCCGGTAATTTATGTTGGCAGCGCAACCGGTAAAGACGGTATTGGAGGAGCAAGTTTTGCAAGTGCCGATATTACCCATGATAGTGTACAGGAACTTCCTGCTGTTCAGGTAGGTGACCCTTTTCAAGAGAAAAAACTATTAGAAGCCTGTTTAGAAGTATTGAAGACCGGCGCAGTAGTGGGTATGCAGGATATGGGAGCTGCTGGCATCATTTGTAGCACCGCCGAAATGAGCGCTAAAGGCGAAGTTGGTATGCACATCGATCTAGAAAAAGTACCCACCCGTCAACAAAATATGAAAGCCTGGGAACTACTTCTAAGCGAAAGCCAAGAACGGATGTTGATGGTTGTAGAAAAAGGAAGAGAAGCTGAAGTTGTTGCCGTTTTTGAAAAATGGGATTTAAGCGCTAGTACTATTGGCCATGTTACGGATGATGGATTACTGAAGTTTTATATGAATGGAGTGCTGGAAGCAGAATTACCTGCTTATGAATTGGTGTTGGGCGGCGGCGCCCCTCAGTATGATAGAGCATACAATGAGCCGGCTTATTTCGAAAAAATTAATGACTTTTCTATTGATTCAGTTAAAGATATTGATGATGTAAAATCAATTGCTGAATCAATGGTTAAATTGCCAAATATCGCCAGTAAACGCTGGGTATATACTCAGTACGACAGCATGGTAGGAGCCGCAAACACCAGTACCAATGACCCAAGCGATGCTGCGGTGGTTTTGGCCAAAGGAACTGGTAAAGCTTTGGCTATAACGGTTGATTGTAACAGTCGCTACGTTTATGCTAATCCCTATATTGGCGGAATGATTGCTGTTGCCGAAGCTGCAAGAAATATTGTATGCAGTGGAGCAGAACCTATCGGCGTAACCAATTGTTTGAATTTTGGAAACCCTTACGACCCTGAAGTGTATTTTCAATTTGTTCAAGCTGTATCAGGTATGGGTGATGCTTGCAAAAAATTCAATACACCTGTTACAGGGGGCAACGTAAGCTTTTATAACCAAAATCCAGATGGCCCTGTTTACCCTACACCTACAATCGGTATGGTGGGGATTTTAGAAGATGTTACACAGAAAATGACACTCCATTTTAAAAATGAAGGCGATCATATTTTGTTGATTGGTCAACAACATAACGATATCTCTTCTAGCGAGTACCTCCATAAACTAAAAGGTGAAAAATATTCTCCAGCACCTTACTTTAATTTAGAAGAAGAGTTTTCTACTCAACAATTCATTGCTAGTTTAATTCAACAACGAAAAATTAACAGCGCACATGATTTAAGCGAGGGTGGTCTGGCAGTTGCATTATTAGAAAGCGGGTTCTCCGGTAATAAAGGTTTTAATGTAAACCCTGTTGTAGAGATAAGAAAAGATGCTTATTGGTTTGGTGAAGCGCAAGGCAGGGTGATTGTTTCTGCCTCCCCAAATAATGTAGATGCAATAATAGCAGCAGCAGCAAAAGCGAGCATCTCTTGTACTTTATTGGGTGAAGTAACTACAGGGAAGATTGAAGTTAATGAAGAAAACTGGGGAGACATCGATACCTGGAAACTAATGTATGACACTGCAATTGAAAATTTAATACAGTAATTAATGGCCAATCATAAAAAGATAATTGTTACAGGTGCAGCTGGATTTATTGGAAGCTGTATGGTTGAATTTCTTAACGAAAAAGGATTAACCAATTTGATTTTGGTGGATGACTTTGGACCCGAAGTAAAAAGAAAAAACTGGGAGTCTAAAAAATTTGAATCAATAGTTGAAAGACAAAGTTTAATAACCTGGCTCAATACCCATCAACCTGAACTTTCAGCTATTATACATTTAGGTGCCAGAACCGATACCACTGAGTTTGATTATGCCATTCACGAAGAATTAAATCTGGAATATTCTAAAATGCTTTGGAATTATGCGGTAGCCAATCAAATTCCATTTATTTATGCGTCCAGTGCTGCAACCTATGGAGCTGGTGAACATGGCTATAAAGACGATCATGCTATACTCGATCAATTAACCCCACTTAATCCTTATGGAATAAGTAAAAATGAATTCGATAAATGGGCCATCCGTCAACAAAATCAACCACCTTGCTGGACAGGTCTCAAATTCTTTAATGTTTACGGCCCTAATGAATACCATAAAGAAAGAATGGCAAGTGTTATTTGGCATTCTTTTAATCAAATCAAAGCAAACGGATCAGTAAAATTGTTTAAAAGTCATAAAGAAGGCTTTAAAGACGGAGAACAACTTCGCGATTTCATCTATGTGAAAGATGTAATAAGTGTAATTGAATGGATGTTTGAAACGATGGACTCAGCCAAATGGGAGACGAAGAATAACGGAATATATAATTTAGGTACAGGTACTGCAAGATCATTCATCGATCTGGTGAATGCTACTTTTAAGGGACTTGACTTAAAACCGGTAATTGAGTTCATTGATATGCCCTTAGATATAAGAGATAAATACCAATACTTTACAGAAGCCGATATGAGTAAGTTAAAAAATGCAGGATACTTAAAGGATTTCTTTTCTCTAGAAGAAGGTGTTGATGATTATGTTCGCAACTATTTAGCAATTGGAAAAGTTTACTAATATTAATCATGTCAAATAAAATAGCAATAATAGGAGGGGGTAACATTATTACTACAAAAAAATACACATCCCGAACAAGAAATAGACAAGGTAACTACTCCTAAAGGCTGCACTATCGCTGGACTTGATGAAATGGAGCACCAAGGCTTCAGCTCATCTTTAATTAAAGGAATAGTTACCAGTTATAAAAAAATAGTAAACGATATGTAACTACTGTAGGTGAGCTCTCAAAAAGTCTAAAGTTTTTTGGTGTGCATCTTCAGTAGCTTCTCTATTAAAACTTGGATTACTCGGATTGGCAAACCCATGCCCCGCATCATATTTATGGGTAACCAATTTTTTGCCTGCAGTTGCCATATCTTGTTCAAATTTATTGACTACTGCTGGTGCTGGACTTTGGTCTTTATTTCCAAAAAAACCAATCACCTCACAATGGAGGGAACTTAATTTGGCCAAATTTGTTTCAGGACGCCCATAATACATTACACATCCTGCTGCTTGTTTGCCTGCCAAAATGCTACTTTGTAAACTCCACATTCCCCCAAAACACCAGCCGATAGTATAAATTTTTGCTTTAGAGCCCGCATAACCTATGGCAGCTTTAACAATATTTTCTAAGCGCTCCGTTACAACTCCTTTCATCAGCTTCATGGCACTGTCGGGTGTTGCTGCAATCTTGCCGTCGTACATATCAATAGCCAACACATTAACATTACCTAATTCTGATGCTAGCGTTTCAGCTTCTCTTTTGATATTGTCGTTTAAACCCCACCACTCTTGAATCACAAAAATCCAATTATTGCTGGGCCGCTTACTTTTAATTAAATATCCACTGGCATCTTTTCCATCAGGAGATGTAAAAGCAATAGTTTGACCCTTACCATCTTTTAAGTGATACTCAACAGGATTTTCATGCATGGCTGCAAATTCCGGTGTCATTGCCTCAACCCTAAATTGTGCTCGAACATCGCCACTAAAACAGGTTTCATAACATTCAGGGGTTAATACTACGGGTTCAGACAATTTGTAAGTATAACCCAAAAAAGCTGCTGTACAAAAGGCCAGAAAGGTTAAGAAAAGTAATTTTTTCATATTATTTTGATAAGATGTTCGCAAACAATTAACACATTCCGGCTTTGTTTGTTCATTTCATAGATAAGCATTTTTTCAGATAGATTTTTTGCTGTAGGTTTGTACGACCTCATAACTTTTTCAGTTAACTTTTACGGGTCAGTTTTAATGATAGACACTTCTACAATGAAGGTCAAAAAAATGATGTATGGCTAAATATATTTTTGTTACAGGTGGCGTAACAAGCAGTTTGGGTAAAGGAATTATTGCAGCCTCTTTGGCTAAATTGCTTCAAGCAAGAGGTTTGCGCGTAACTATTCAAAAATTCGATCCATACATTAACGTCGACCCAGGCACACTAAATCCTTATGAACATGGCGAGTGCTATGTTACAGAAGATGGTGCTGAAACCGATTTAGACCTTGGTCATTACGAGCGTTTTTTAAACATTTTTACCACCCAGGCGAATAATGTAACCACCGGCAGAATATATCAAACAGTAATTAACAAAGAAAGAGCAGGTGCTTTTCTAGGAAAAACAGTACAGGTTGTTCCGCATATTACCGATGAAATTAAACATAGAATGCTTTTGTTGGGGCAAGATGATAAATACGACATCGTTTTAACTGAAATTGGTGGTACGGTAGGTGATATTGAAAGTTTGCCTTTTATTGAAGCAGTTCGTCAGCTGCAATGGGAACTACCAGACGAAGATGTAATGGTGGTGCATCTCACATTAATTCCGTACTTAAAAGCAGCCAAAGAATTAAAAACCAAGCCTACGCAGCACAGTGTAAAAATGCTCAGTGAAACAGGCGTTCATCCAGACATTTTAGTTTGCAGAACAGAAGAGCCTTTAAGCGAAGAGCTGAAACGTAAAATAGCACTATTCTGTAATGTGAAACAAGAGGCTGTAATCGAAGCTATGGATGCCAGCACTATCTATGAAGTTCCATTGCACATGTTACGCGAAAAGCTCGACTTAATATGTTTGAGAAAGCTTAATATTACTCAATTTAATGAGCCGAATTTGGATAAATGGAAAGCTTTCCTGGACAAATTAAAGTATCCAAAAAGCAAAGTAACCATCGGTTTAATTGGCAAATACATTGAGTTGCAAGATGCATATAAATCAATATTAGAGAGTTTTATTCATGCAGGTGCTATGAATGAAGTAAAAGTACAGGTGGTAAATGTGCACAGTGAGTTTATTACGGATGAAAATGTTCAAGAAAAATTACAAAATTTTGATGGGTTATTAGTCGCACCAGGCTTTGGATTAAGGGGTATTGAAGGAAAAATCATTGCAGTTAAGTATGCACGCGAACATGGACTTCCATTTTTTGGTATTTGCTTAGGCATGCAGATGGCTGTTATTGAGTTTGGAAGAAATGTTTTAGGATTAACGGGCGCCCATTCTGTAGAAATGGAGCCCAATACACCACATCCTGTTATCAACATGATGGAAGAACAGAAAAAAATTAATATGATGGGAGGTACCATGCGGCTGGGTGCATATCCATGTGAAATCGATCAAAATTCCTTGGCGCATCGTATCTATGGCGAAACCTATATTCTGGAAAGACATAGACACCGGTATGAATTTAATAACGCTTATCTAGACCAATACGTAAATGCCGGAATGCTTACAAGTGGTAAAAATCCGGAAACAGGACTGGTTGAAATCATTGAATTGCCCAATCACCCTTTCTTTATAGGTGTTCAGTATCACCCCGAATTAAAAAGTACGGTAGAGCGGCCGGCTCCATTATTTGTAAGTTTCATACACGCAGCTAAAAAATTTAACGAAAGCAAAAGCTCGGTAAAATCTACTGCTAAAGATGCTTTAATTTAATTGAAAGGAAGGTAATATAGAGGGTTGGAAAGACCGCTTTCATATACTACCTTTGACCCTCAATTAATTATTAGTATGAAGACGGACAAAAACTCGGTCATTGGCTTTGTGTTGCTTGGAGGCTTATTTCTTTTATATTTTTGGTACACCGGCCAGCAACAAGCCGCTGTTCTTAAAATTAAGCAGCAGGAAGAAGATTCATTGGCCAAAGTGGCCGCAGCCAAACTTAAAGTGCTGGATACTCAATCTGCACGTATCGATTCCTTAAAAAGAGACTCTGCAATCAGAACAACCGCTGCCGGTAACTTTACAACCGCTGCAATTGGTACAGAACAAACTGTTGCCATCGATAACCAGGTAATGACTGTAGTCTTAACCAATAAAGGTGCACAAATTAAAAGCGTAACGCTTAAAAAATATAAAGATGGCAATGAAAACCTTGTGGTATTAGCGAATAAGAATAATATTAGTTATGCCATCAACACGGCACAAGGACAATCTGCCTCTTCAGAATCCCTTTACTTTACCGCTTCTTCAATAGAAAAAAAAGCAGATAGTAGTCAGGTTGTTCGGTTTACAATTGATGCACCCAATGGTCAAAATATAACGCACGAATTTACAGTAAAACCAGATAGTTATTTAATTGATTGGAAATTACTAATGAATGGCGCTGATCAATTATTAACGAACAATACGATTAATTTTAAATGGGATGTAGCTACCAGTCAATTAGAGCGAACTGCAGTTTATGAACGTCAGGTTTCTAATATCTGTTTTTCAGAAGACAATAATTTCGACTATATCTCTTCTAAGCAAGATCATACATTTGAAAAACCGGTACAATGGGTAAGTGTAGTACAGCAGTTTTTTAATAATACATTGCTTGCCGCTAACGGATTTAACAGCGGTGCCGTTAAATGGGCTCGTGCAACCGACACTTCTAAAGATTTGGCAAGTACGTCTGCAACCTTACAAATGAAAGTGCCTGCCGCCTCCAACATAAACATCCCACTTCAGTTTTATATTGGCCCTAGTGATTATAATATCCTGAATAAACAAGCGCCTGAAATGGATAAAATCATTAATCTCGGAAGAGATATGTATTCATTTGTACGCCCAATTAATAAATACATTATTATGAATGTATTTAATTTCTTTGCAGGATTTATCACTAATTATGGATGGGTGGTATTGCTGCTAACCTTATTTATTCGCTTAGTAACAGCACCATTAACTTACAGTAGCTATTTAAGTGGAGCAAAGATGAAGGCTTTACGTCCGGAATTAGATGCATTGAAAAAGAAATTAGGCGATGATCAGCAAGGGTTTGCAATGGAACAGATGAAATTATTTAGAGAGGCCGGTGTTAATCCATTAGGCGGTTGTATCCCTGCATTATTGCAGATCCCAATTTTCTTCGCATTGTATAGCTTTTTTAACTCAAATATTGCATTAAGAGGCCAAGCGTTTTTGTGGAGTAAAGATTTATCTTCTTACGATTCAATTTTAAATCTTTCGTTCTCTATACCTGCATTTGGCAACCATATCAGTTTATTTACCATAACGGCAGTTATTACTAGTTTCTTGATTTCAATATATAATATGAGTATGACCCCAACTCAGGACAACCCTGCTTTGAAGTACATGCCATATATCTTTCCTTTTATGTTGCTGTTTATATTCAATAGTCTGCCTTCTGCATTAACTTGGTATTATACAGTATCAAATATTATCACGCTGCTTCTACAATTTGTAATCCAGAATTACATAATTGATCATAATAAAATACTGACTAAAATCGATCAAAAACGCAAAACGCCTAAAACAAAAAGCAAATGGCAGGAACGGTATGAACAAATGATGGAAACACAAAAAAAAGTACAAGACCTCAAAGACAAAACAAATAAAAATAAGTAGTTAACTTTAAGCCCTTCAATTATTGAAGGGCTTTTTTTTAATAATCTCTTACAGGAATTGCCTTTGAGTTTAATCAGCTGTTTAGCTGAGTTATAAGATAAATGAATTCTTTAAACTATTTTTGAAATAAAAATATATTCAGATGAAAAACGTTTTGGTTTTATTTGCTTTGATTTACATGCTAAATCCTACAATTGCTCAAACTCGTATCGTCGCAGAATGTACAGTTAATTATAGCATTTTTATAAATGATGCCGTAAAAGCTGATAATGAAACAATTGCACTTTTAAAATCAAGCAGTAAAACAGTCTATATTAAAGGCAATGATAGTAGGGTAGATTTAACGAGCCCATCATTTAGTCAAACAATGATTTATAATAAAAGTACCGGAACAGCTGTTATATTGAGAGAGATGGGCGCTAATAAATTTATCACAAAGTTAGATGAGAAAAAATGGATAGAGCAAAATAGCAAGTACAGCAATTTGAATATCACGTATACAAGTGAGTCAAAAAAAATTCTGGGTTACGATTGCAAAAAAGCCATTTTGCAATTACAAAATGGGAATTCATTTACTGTTTATTATGCCCCCAATATCATTCCTTCTGTTACAGAATTTGAATACCAATTTAAAAATATACCGGGTTTTGTTTTGGAATATGAAACCAGAGAAGGCGATAAACAAAATATTGTTTATACAGCTACCAAAATAAGTTTTAACCCAGTGCAAGCAGCTAAGTTTGATATACCAACAAGTGGTTACAGACTGTTAAACTAGTGAGTAGGTTGAGGCGTTTTGAATTTGGGAACTTTAACCTTAATCTTATAAGGATAAACATAACTGGTGTTCCCATTATCATATTGTATCATCATACTAGTCATCTCAGTTTTGGTAAAACTGGAAGAAGAATTTAATGGGAAAAACATTCCTCTATATTGTAAAGTAGACTTTATCGCATTTAGCGACAACCCTTTTTTAGAATACTGATGAAGACTACGAAGTGAGTACTTACTGGTTTTAGACTTTTCATCTATAATACCGGTAAAAGAAAGCGCAGCATAAGCCAGCTGCATACTAAATAGCAGAATAACAGCAATTGCCCATTTCTTAGAATTGGATTGTTGACTCACATTGCAAAATTAACGTTATTTATACATTATATTCAAATTTTATTTATTAACATTACTGAAAATCTAGTCAATAAGTAGAAAAATAGTTATATGTTTCTACTTTTTGGCTTAAATTGTATAAGATCAATAGGACTATGCGAAATAATTATTATCGTGATGACCGTGAAGAGCTGAAAGAGCTAATTGCTCAATATCAAAATATGAGGCAGGGTAAAAGTCATAGCTTTTTAGAAGAAGAGGCATATGAACGTATTATAGATTATTATGATGAGAAGGACAACTTAACTGAGGCGCTCGAAGCAGCTGAATTAGCGATGGAGCAATTTCCCTATTGCGCAAGCTTAATGATTAAAAAAGCAGATTTATTAATTGCAACTAAAAAATATCATGACGCATTGGATATTTTAGAGAAAGCTGAACTGTTCGACAGTAATGATGTAAACTTATATATTTTAAAAACAGATGCATATTTGGCGCTAGACCAACAAGCAATGGCGGTAGATTTATTGGAATCTGCTCTCACGCAATTTTCTGGCGGAGATCGCTTGGATCTTTTGTTTGAATTAGCGGATGTATATGACGATTATGAAGAATTTGACAAAGTATTCGATTGTTTAAAGTTGATTGTAGAAGAGGAGCCTACCAATGAGGAAGCACTTTATAAAATCTGTTTCTGGACTGATTTTACAGGCAGAAATGAAG
>CANHJH010000025.1 GCA_947460365.1 Sphingobacteriia bacterium
CACACTTAATGAGATCCATCAGACACTTAAACAACATCTGAACCATGAAATTTCCTTTATAACACTTTCCGAAAAAGGGGTGTTTTATCAACAAGAAAAAGAATCCGTTATTATACCAACTCATGTACGAAATATAGCAGACGTAAGCGGTGCAGGAGATACAGTTATTGCCGTAGCGGCGTTGGTTTATGCAGCTACTAAGAATATGCGAATTGCTGCTGAAATGGCCAATATTGCGGGAGGTTTAGTTTGTGAAGAAGTAGGCACAGCCGCAATTATAAAAGAAAAATTATTGGCGGAGTGTAAGTTATTGTTGAATAATTGATAATTGATAATTGACAATTGATAATTGACAATTGATAATTGACAATTGATAATGGACAATTGATAATTGACAATTGATAATTGATAATTGACAATTGATAATTGATAATTGATAATGGATAATTGATAATGGACAATGGAAAGTTAATGAGTGATTGGAAAGGAGTACAATTTTTTCTAACCAATTTAAAATGTTCGATTTTATGAGCAATTATACAATTGTAATTCATGGTGGAGCTGGTACTATTTTAAAAGAAGACATGACTCCTGAGTTAGAACAGGCATATTTATCGGGTTTACAAAATGCATTGGATATTAGTTATGCGGTATTAGAAGAAGGAGGTTCAGCCGTTAATGCTATCAAAGCTGCATTGGTAATACTGGAGGATAATATACTTTTTAATGCAGGTAGAGGTTCCGTATTCACTAAAAAAGGGGTGCAAGAAATGGATGCTGCAATTATGGATGGCATCGATTTATCTGCCGGTGCTGTCGCAGGTGTTCGAAGCGTTCGAAACCCTATTGAACTTGCGGTAGAAGTAATGCGTAATAGCAATCATGTTTTTTTAAGTGGTAAGGGTGCAAATGATTTTGCCATTAAACAGGGCGTGAAATTAGAGCCGGATGAATATTTTTATTCTCAGTTCAGGTATGATCAATGGAAAGCCATAAGGGATTCCGACAATTACTCATTAGATCACACGCATCATCATTTAGAAGAGTTATTACGGGATAAAAAATTTGGTACAGTAGGTGCTGTTGCATGTGACATAAATGGAAATATCGCTTCAGCTACCTCTACTGGCGGTATGACCAATAAAAAGTATGGAAGAATTGGGGATAGTCCATTAATAGGAGCTGGTACTTACGCAAATAATAAGACTTGTGCTATAAGTTGTACTGGGCATGGTGAGATATTCATCCGATCGGTGGCCGCTTATGATGTAAGTTGCTTGATGGAATATAAAAATATGAGTTTAAATGATGCAATGCAATTAGTGGTGAATGAAAAACTGGTAGCCATGAATGGCGAGGGAGGTATGATTGGTGTAGATGCACAAGGCAACGCATCTCTTGTATTTAATAGTGCGGGTATGTATAGAGGAGTTAAAAACAATCAAGGATTAAATAATGTAGCTATTTACCGATAAACGAATGAAGAAAATTGTAGTAATTACAGCAGGTGGATCTGGTTCAAGAATGGGTACTGTTTTGCCCAAACAATTTCTGTTATTAAATGATCGATCCATTTTGTGGCATAACATTCAAGCATTTCTTTCCGCGTTTTCCGACATTCAATTAATATTGGTATTGCCTGCTGATTATATGACTGCTGGTATTGAATTGATTAACGAAATGGGATTAAATAGTCAAACTATATTGGTACAAGGTGGTGCAACCAGATTTGATTCAGTAAAAAATGGGCTAGCTAAAATAACGGAGCCAGCTATTATTTTTGTACACGATGGGGTACGATGTTTAATAACCGCAGATTTAATTAAACGTTGCTATAATCAAGCAATTGAATTAGGAACTGCAATTCCTGCGGTTGCTGCAACTGATAGTATTAGAATCGAAAGCAATGGCATCAATCAATCGATTGACCGAAATAAAATCAGGATCATTCAAACCCCTCAAACTTTTGACAGTAATATCCTATTACCTGCATTTCAACAACCTTATCAGGAAACCTTTACGGATGAAGCTTCTGTTGTAGAAGCCAATGGCGGTAAAGTAAATTTAATTGAAGGGGATAACCAAAACTTAAAAATTACCCGCCCAATTGATTTAATCATTGCAGCTCAAATCCTTGCAGATAGAATGGGTTAATGTAAAATACCTGTATTATTTATTTTTTCTAATATTTTATGTGCAACTTCCATTGCAAGAAAACCATCAATCTCACTTACTACAGTTGTTTTGTTGTGAATGATTGCATCAACAAAGGATGCTAATTCAAGTTTTATGGCATTAACCGGTTCTATACTTGGGGTATTAATTGCAATTGATTTCTTTCCAGTAGCAGTATCTATATCGAATGCAAAAGTATTTACATCATCCTCTTGCTTTAGCTTAATGATCTCCGTTTTTTTCTCCAGAAAATCAATTCCTATGTAAGCATCTTTTTGAAACAAACGCATTTTGCGCATTTTCTTCATACTAATGCGGCTACTGGTTAAGTTGGCAACACAACCATTGTTAAATTCTATTCTAACATTCGCTATATCCGGTGTATCCGTTAACACGGCCACTCCGCTGGCCGCAATATTTTTAACATCGCTTTTTACAATGCTCAGTATGATATCTATGTCATGAATCATTAAATCCAGAATAACGCTTACTTCTGTACCTCTGGGATTGAATTGCGCTAATCTATGTACTTCAATGAACATCGGGTTCATTGGAATATCTTTAACTGCAAGAAAAGCAGGATTGAATCGTTCAACATGCCCAACCTGAACTTTTACGTTCGCCTCTCTTACCAAATTCATGATATCTCTGCCTTCCTGAATAGTATTGGTAATGGGCTTTTCTACAAAAACATGTTTGCCTTTGCGAATAGCTTGCATACAAATTGCATAGTGATGATTGGTGGGAGTGATCACATCAATTATATCACACGAATCAATAAGCTTCTCTTCGTCCATAAAACGTTTAAGTCCATATTGCTCAATAACCTCTTTTGCGTTATCGTTATTTGGATCAAAGAATCCGACCAATTTTATACCTTCTATTTCTTTCCAGTTATTCAAATGGAATTTACCTAAATGACCAACCCCAAAAACACCCACTTTTAGCATATACAATTAGATTAATTAGGTAAAGATAAAAAATCAATGGTCCACTTGCTTGAATATTTGTACACGATTGATATTAAAAGGGTAGAAGACTTGATTAGTAATGGAACAGCATTAATATTATGTGGATAAAGCGTTACTCCACGTTGAAATGGGTGGGTTTGATTAAGTATATAAAATATATAATAAATAATTATATATATAATTATATTGACTAAAATTTGAACATTTAACCGTAGTTAGTTACTTTTAATTTTTAATATAATTGTTTAATTTTTTATACTGCTCATGAGTCGGCCTACAAACCTTGGTATAATCTGTGTGCTTTTATTGCTAGTCTGCAACCAAAGGTCTGTAGCACAAAAAAAGATTGATATCAGCGGAAGGGTGATCAATGAATTTACCAAAGATTTGGTGCCCTATGCCAGTATACAATGGAAAAAAGCAGGTTGGGGAATCACCTCAGATAGTTTAGGTACATTTAAATTGCGTGTATCTAATATTTTAGATGATACATTGGTCGTATCTTATGTAGGATTTGAACCGATTTACTATCCGTTTTCAATTAAAAGAGATACAGGAATCGTTACGCTTCAGCTGTCTAGGTTGTTGATGAATGAGGGGGTACAGGTGAAAACTAAATTCAATAAAGGGCTGCGATGGTGGAAAAATATTGTATCGCATAAAGCAGAGAATAATCCATATAAATATCAACAGTATGCATGTGAATTATACAATAAAATGGAAGTTGATATTAATAATGCAAGTAGAGAGAGTTTTCAAAAAATAAAGATCTTAAGGCCTTTTTCTTTTTTGCTCGATAATATTGATAGTGTTACAGAGCAACGTCCATTTTTGCCAGTTTTTATGACAGAAACCTTATCTGATTATTATTATAGCAGTGATCCTACCCGCATTAGAGAAGAAATCAAAGCTGCTCAAATGCACGGGATAAAGAATGAAACTATATTACAATTTATAAGTGGTGCCAATCAGAAAGTAAATATGTACCAGGATTTTATGAAACTTTTTGGCAAAGAGTTCATTAGTCCAATTAGCAGTTTTGCGGATAAATATTATCGGTTTAAAGGTGCCGATACACAATTGATACATGGGGATAAATATTTTCATTTATTTTTTAGTCCATTACGTGAAGGCGAGAATACTTTTTTGGGAGATTGCTGGGTACATGCTAACACGTGGGCAATACAAAAGATTACTTTAAATCTTTCTAGTTCTGCTGATATCAATTTTGTAAATAGGTTAAGTATTATTCAGGAGTTCAATAAAATGGAATCCGGTCAATGGATTTTTTATAAAGATAAAATGGTGATTGATATGTCGCCTTTTAAAAAGGATAAGTTTACGTTCATCGTAAGAAAATCCGCATCATATAACCAAATAAGAACTAATACAGAAGAAGTAGAAAACGCTATTGCATTAAATAAAAAAAGTGAAGAGAGTATTGTAGTGGATGGCGCTAAAGAAAAAGATACAAAATATTGGGATGCATATAGGCCAGAGGCGTTGAGTGTAAATGAACAGAAAATATTTAAAATGATTGATACTTTAAAGACCGTACCGGTTTTTAAAAAATATATGCGCAATGCAGAATTTTTAATTGATGGTTATAGAAAATTAGGCAAAGTTGAAATAGGCCCTTGGTTTAAATGGGTAAGTGGTAATCAGTTGGAGGGTTTTAGATTTAGGTTCGATTTAGGGACTACAGATAAATTCAGTAAATATTTACGATTAAACAGTTATGTTGCTTACGGCGTCAAAGACCAAAAAATTAAATATAAATTTGCTGCTGCTTACAGAATCCCCGGCAATACCGGCTGGGGATTGCAGGCATCCTACATCAATGATTTAGATAATGGGCGTGTTCGGTATAACGAAGAGGAAGTAACTACAGATAACATGTTTAGTCAACTAATACGACGACCCAATATCCCTCAAAAATTCCTTGGTATAAAAGAATTTAAAACGAGTATTTCCAAAGATTGGTCTTCCGGTTTTAGTTATACATTAAGTGTGAGTCGCACAGATTATGAAGCTTATTCACCCTTGCCTATGATTGCTCATTTTAGAAATGGGAATATTGATCCATTAATTAATACTGAATTAATGATGCGGTTTAGGTATGCAGCAGGGGAAAGGAAAATCATTACTAATAGGAAAACCATCCGATTAAAAAATAATATTCCGGTTTATGAAATGCGTTTGGTTAAGGGGGTGGCTGGACTATTTAAGGGGCAGTATGATTTTGAAAAAGTTCAAGTAAGTGTTTCACAACAGTTTAGGATTCCCCGATTTGGCAAAGTTGCTTATAACGTATATGGTGGTGAAGTTTTTGGTGAAAAATTACCCTTCATGTTATTAGAACTTCATCCGGGGAATGAGTTTTATGCGTACAATAAAAATGGCTTTAACTTGATGAATAGGTTTGAATATTTTAGTGACCGATATATGGGCTTTCAGCTAGAACATAATCTGGAGAAAAAAATACTTAATTTATTGCCATTTATGCGAAAAAGTAGGATGCGACAATTTTGGACACTAAAAGGTGTGTGGGGAGATATGTCCGCAGCCAATCGGAAATACAACAAAACTGAATTAGCAAGTTACCAATTGAGATCATTAATGTCGCATACTTATGTTGAATATGGAACTGGATTCGATAATATTTTCGGCTTTTTTAGAATTGATTTTCTATGGAGAAAAGCACCTCCACTTCCTGTAGGCATAATACCATCTAAGATTCAGCCTGCACAAAACTTCGGTATTTTTGGTAGTCTCCGTATCCAGTTTTAATTTTTGTTATCACCATCGATGAGCAGGTGCTATGGAATTATTAGTTGGATTGCCTGACCGGCAAACAACATGGGTTATAAAAATATCAGCAGCTATATTTATTAACCAGTATAATTTTTTCCTCTATATTAAAAATATTTATTAATTTTAATATATGTAATTAATAATAATGCGAATATTAATAGCGGATGATCACCATCTTATCGTTGAGGGATTAACTAGAATATTGCTAGATGTTTATCCATTTTCAGAAATCGAAAGCGTAGCAAATGCTGATTTGTTATATAAAAAATCGATCTTAGAAAAATGGGATATTATAATAACCGATATCTGTATGCCTGGGTCTAGTGTAATTGATACGATTAAACAATTAAATCTTAATACCCCTCAAACGCCCATTTTAGTTTTAACCATGTATGCTGCAGAACATTATGCAGTAAGATGCATAAGGGCAGGGGCTTCCGGATTTGTAACCAAAGAAAGTTCACCGTATGAATTAATCGCCGCAATTAAGCAAATTCTCAGCGGAAAAAAATATTTTACCCAAAATGTAGCTGAAATATTGGCGGATACCATGGAAGAAAAATATGAATCACTGACCCATGAACTTTTGTCTGATAGGGAATTTGAAGTCATGAAATATATTTCTGAGGGAAAATCTATTTCAGAAATTGGAGAGATTTTAAATTTAAATATCAATACTGTAAGTACATATAGAGCTCGGGTGATGGAGAAGATGAACTTTAAAAATAATGCAGAAATAGTTAAATATTGTATAGAACATAAACTTATTTTTTTGTAGTATAAAAACTACAAAAAAAAATAATAGGGTATTAGATTTGATATTTTTCACTACTTGTTAACTAAAAAGTTCGATTTATTTTTGTAGAACAATACGGTACAAAGTACTGAATTTTAAGATCTACTATCCCCCCAAATAAAACCATTGTAGTTAATACCTACTCAAGCTTCGTATATCATACGAAGCTTTTTTTATGGATGTTTTATAATCAGCTACTTACCGTTTTTCCACCCAATTAATAAAACACCAATAATAACTAAGCATGTCCCTACAATTTGCATGGGTAATATTTTCTCCCCTAAAAAATAATGAGCTTGAATAATAGTTGAAACAGGACCAATACTGGTAATAATAGACACATTATTGATGCCTATTTTTTTCATGCCACTGCTCAATAAGAAGGAAGGCAGTACGGTAGCGATTATTCCTAGTGCCAATGAATAAGTTAATAGTTTTTGGGTGAGGTGTATAGTGTTGTGATGATGCATTATGCCGAAGTGTGCAAAAACACCAACGGTTGCAGCCAACATTGCATAAGCAGTGTATCTGGTTGCTCCTGCTTTTTCAACCAGTTTGCCGGTTCCCACTAAATAAAAGGAATAGGTAACTGCACATAAGAATATCATTAAACAGCCAAAGTAAAATTTAGCACCAATATGTGCAGTTTGAATTTCTGAAAAGTAAGCAATGCCTATACCCAAATAAGTAATTATTAATGCAATTAGTTGAGTACCGGATAATTTAGTTTTAAACAAGTAGGTATTAATTAATACTGCAAATGTTGGATATAGAAAAAGTATCAATCTTTCCAATCCTGCAGAAACATATTGCAATCCAATAAAATCAAATAGGCTACTGAGATAATAACCAAGGATGCCCATGATTATGATCCATATCCAGTATTTTAAGGTTAAGGGTTTTTGTGTGGATCCTCTTTGTGAGAACCATGCCGCAAAAATATAAAAAGGCAGTGCTACCAGCATTCTCAATGAAAGTAAAGAAATGGCATCTATACCTGTTGATATAAATGCCATTTTAACAAAAATTGCTTTGGTGGAGAACAATATAGCTCCGGTAAGGCTGATAATGAAACCTAATAATAACCTAGATGATTGTTTGTTTTCAACCATTATTATACACTTACATTAAAATCTCTAAGCGCATCGTTTAAGCTGGTTTTCAAATCGGTACTTGGCTTTCTTTGACCAATAATTAAAGCGCAACTAACCTGATATTCACCTGCATTGAATTTTTTAGTATAACTACCTGGTATGACTACGCTTCTGGCAGGCACGCGACCTTTCATTTCAATAGGTTCAGCGCCGCTTACATCAATTATTTTAGTGGATTGCGTTAGCACAACATTTGCACCCAATACGGCTTCTTTTTCAACAATAACCCCCTCCACTACAATACATCTGCTGCCAATAAAGCAACCGTCTTCAATAATCACCGGGCTTGCTTGTAAAGGTTCTAAAACACCGCCAATTCCTACACCACCACTTAAGTGCACGTTTTTACCAATTTGTGCACAGCTTCCAACAGTGGCCCAGGTATCTACCATCGTACCTTCATCAACATAAGCGCCAATGTTTACATAACTTGGCATTAAAACCACATTCTTTGCAATATAAGCTCCATATCTGGCGGTTGCTGGTGGAACAGCTCTAACTCCTAATTCTTTATAGTTGCTTTTTAAAAGCATTTTATCATAAAATTCAAAAGGAGGCGTTTCCCAGGTTTGCATTTGTTGAATACCAAAATACATTAGAATAGCTTGTTTTACCCACTCATTTACTACCCATCCATTTTCTCCGGGAGAACATACTCTTAACGAACCCTTGTCAACCGATTCAATTACCTCTTTTACCGCATTAATATATTTTTCTTCTTTTAACAGCCCTCTATCAGCCCATGCAGCTGCAATCATTTCTTGTGTCATAGTCTATTTTTTGCAAAAATACATATTAGCCACTTCTTTCCGAATCTTAAATATTTATCCCCATTTTCTAATATTTATTTAAAAAATAAATTATACATAAAAAAAAATATACTAAATTTAATGTATAAAATTTTATCCTACTATGATATGCCAATATTTAGTCTCATTATTACATGAGCAAAACTGCAGACCAATTTTTTCGGATATTATTTTTTTAAGCTGGGAATTTTTTTGCAATGAACTTGAATATGAATGAGGTACTATTGTAGCTTTGCTGTATGCGTAAAATTTTAGTTATTCAAACAGCTTTTATCGGGGATGTGGTATTGGCAACTGCGCTGTTAGAGTCTTTACATAATACCTATCCGGATGCCACATTAGATATATTGGTTAGAAAAGGGAATGAAACTTTATTTGATAAACATCCCTATTTGAATAGCGTATTGGTTTGGAATAAAAAACAGCACAAATACAAACATCTTTTTTTGATTTTACAACAAATAAGAAGTAATCGTTATTCGTTGGTACTGAATTTACAACGGTTTGCGGCTACTGGCTTCTTGACTGCCTTTTCGAAAGCGGACATGACTATTGGTTTTAATAAAAACCCCTTTCATTTTTTATTCTCCAAATCTGTAAAGCACGAAATAGATGCATCCGGTATCAGTATTCATGAAGTGAATAGAAATCATCAATTATTACAATCAATCGGACAGATTCCTTTTGGAAAGCCTGCACTTTATCCTTCGTCCCAGGAGGAGGCGCATGTGGCAAAATGGAAAGGGCAGCCTTACATTTGTATTGCCCCAACATCTGTATGGTTTACCAAGCAGTTTGCAGAAAATAAGTGGATTGATTTTCTTAATGAAGTGCCCCGCAATATTAAAATATTTGTATTAGGGGGGCCTGATGATGTGGAGTTATGTAATAGAATAATTCGTGCTTCATCCAATGATCAATGTACAAACCTTGCCGGTACCTGTAATTTTTTGCAATCGGCCGCATTAATGCGAGGGGCGTTAATGAATTATGTAAATGATTCGGCACCGATGCATTTTTGTTCGGCTGTAAATGCCCCTGTTACAGCCATTTATTGCTCTACAGTACCCGCTTTTGGTTTTGGCCCTCTTTCCGACCAATCATTTATAGTGGAAACATTAACCCCATTAAGCTGTAGGCCTTGCGGTTTACATGGATTAAAAGCTTGTCCGCACAATCATTTCAATTGTGCTCAAACCATTCAGATTAGTCAATTAATCAACACGCTGCCGCATTAATTTAAAACAGCACTACATTTGCACGAATGGAGATAAAGTTTACCAATGATGAGTTAGCTATTTTTAAAAAAATTGGCGCTGTTGCTGATCACTTAAAAGTACCCTGCTACCTTATAGGCGGATTTGTAAGAGATAAAGTTATCGGACGACCGGTAAAGGATGCCGATATTGTTTGTATTGGTGATGGGATTGCGCTTGCTAATGCATTTGCAGATACCATTCATCCCAAACCTATTGTTGCTTTTTTTAAAACATTTGGTACTGCTCAGATAAAATTGGGCGACTTTGAAATTGAATTTGTAGGAGCACGAAAAGAAAGCTATCAACAAAATAGTAGAAAGCCGGAAGTAGAAGAGGGTACTATTGAAGACGACCAAAACCGGCGGGATTTTACGATGAATGCATTGGCAATTCAATTGAATGAAATCAATTTCGGACAACTGATTGACCCATTTGATGGCTTAACCGCCATTTCCAATAAGGTCATTGTAACACCGTTAGAACCAGTTCAAACATTTAGTGACGATCCGTTAAGAATGTTGAGGGCTATTAGGTTTGCTACCCAATTGGGCTTTGAAATAGACCCGGTGACTTTTGATGCAATTAAAGCAAATGTGTATCGCATGAAAATTGTATCGCAAGAAAGGATCACCGATGAATTAAATAAGATTATGAGTACGCCCAAACCCTCGGTTGGCTGGAATTTGTTGTACTTATCGGGATTGCTGAAACAAATTCTTCCACCGATGCTTGATTTGCATGGTGCGGTATATATTGATGGTAAAGGACATAAAGATAATTTCTATCATACTTTAGAAGTGCTGGATAATATTTCCCAAAACACGACTAATCTTTGGTTGCGTTGGGCAGCTTTATTACATGATATCGGAAAGCCAGCTACTAAGAAATTTGAGGAAGGGCATGGCTGGACGTTTCACGGTCACGAAGTGTTGGGGGCTAGAATGGTTCCAAAGATTTTTGCTCGGTTAAAACTTCCTTTACATGAGCCTATGCGATATGTGCAGAAATTGGTTTTGTTGCATTTACGACCTATCAGTTTAACCAAAGAAAACATTACGGATAGTGCGGTGCGTAGGTTGCTTTTTGATGCAGGTAATGATATAGATGATTTGATGACACTTTGTTCAGCGGATATTACCAGTAAAAACAAGCATAAAGTGATGCGTTTTTTGAAGAATTTTGAATTGGTGAAAGAACGTATGCAGGTAGTGGAAGAATCTGATCGGGTTAGAAACTGGCAACCACCAATTTCGGGTGAATTAATTATGGAAACATTTGCATTGTCACCCGGAAAAAATGTAGGGATTATCAAAGATTCAATACGAGAAGCTATTTTGGATGGCGTTATTTCCAATAATTATGATGCAGCTTATGGATTTATGTTAGAAAAAGCAGCTGAACTAAATCTAAAACCCGTTAAATAATCAGTAATTTGCAACACATAAAAGCATAATGGTATGGCTGTACTAAAGTTTAGAGTTTACTTGGAAGAAGATGAAGCTATTTATCGGGATATTGTAATTAAGCACCAACAAACTTTTCAGGATTTGCATTTTGCTATTTTAAAGGCGTATGAATTTGATTCTAAACATCCAGCTACTTTTTATAGAAGTAATGACAATTGGCTGCGCGGTCGGGAAATTAGCTTTGCCAGATATGACAAGATGTATAAAGCTGAGCCGCTCATGATGAGCGAAACGCTTATTGGCTCTGAAATTATGGACCCCAGCCAGAAATTTATTTATGAATATGATTTTGCCAAACATTGGGTATTCCTTATTGAGTTGATTAATGTTAGTAAAGAAGAAAACAGTAAATTAACCTATCCTGCCACTTCCAGATCAGAAGGCATCGGTCCTCAGCAATATGGCACTAAAAGTTTGTTGGGTGATAAGTTTGCAGACATTGAAGAGAAATATGATTTAAATGAAGCTGCAGATGGTTTTGGCGAAGAAGGTGAAGAAAGAGAATCAGATGGAGATGATGATGATGATATGGATTTAGGCGAAGAACAAAACGAAGACTTTGAATAATAAAACAGTTTATATAGTTGTTGGACCAACCGCTATAGGTAAAACGGAATATGCTATTTCTCTAGCACAGCAATTAGATACCGAAATAATATCGGCCGATTCAAGGCAATGCTTTAAAGAGTTATCTATAGGTGTTGCCAGACCTTCACCGGCGGAACTAAATGCGGTACCTCATCATTTTATTGCCAGTAATTCAGTAACCGAAGACATCAACGCAGGTGCTTTTGAGCAGTTTGCTTTACAAGAAACAGCGCAAATTTTTGAGCAGAAAGATGCTGTTGTAATGGTAGGTGGCACAGGTTTGTATATCAAAGCATTTTGTGAAGGCATTGATCCAATGCCGTCAATACCCATCGAGGTTAGAGCAAATATTATAGAACAATATCAATCTAAAGGTCTTATTTGGTTGCAGGCTGAATTAAAACATCAGGATCCTACTTTCTGGGCTGTTGCAGAACAACAGAATCCACAACGGTTGATGCGGGCCTTGGAAGTGTTGCATGCAACAGGAAAATCGATCACTGTTTTTCGTTCAGCACAAAAAAAGGAACGTGATTTCAATATTAAAAAAATTGGTCTTGAAATGTCAATGGCTCAATTAACAGAACGTATTAATCTGCGGGTTGATCAGATGATGGAAAAGGGATTATTAGATGAGGTTAAAAGTGTACTACCATATAGAAATAAACCGGCGTTGCAAACAGTTGGTTATAAAGAAATATTCGATTATTTAGATGGTAATGGTACGTTGCCGGATGCTGTTCAACAAATTAAAGTACATACCCGGCAATATGCAAAACGTCAGATGACTTGGTTTAAAAAAGATCCTGAAGTGCAGTGGGAACATGCACCAATTAAGTCTTAATAAACTGGATCTACATTGGGGATTATATAAACACTTCTATATCTTTTATTAGATTGAATCATTGCCATTTGTTGCTGAATGTTTTTTTTGCAATTCAGTATCAATTTGGTGTCTTTGGGTAGTTTAATTAAGATCTCCCAGAGATATTGGTTTCTAACTCTGTCAACAATTGGTTGTGATGGTCCGTTCATCATGTCGCCAAAATGTTGTTTCATCCCCCTCATCATAATATTGGCAGCTTCTTCTGCGATGTGTTTTTCTTTATGTTTAAAAATAACCTGAATGAGTCTTGTAAAAGGGGGGTACGAGAAGTGTTTTCTGTTATCTATTTCAAATTGAAATAATTGTACATAGTTGTGTTCTTTTACAAAATTCAATACGGGATGATGCAAATTACTTACCTGTATAAAAACACTGCCTTGTCCATTTTTTCTCCCGGCTCTTCCACTTACTTGTTCCATCAATTGAAAGGCTCTTTCATTTACTCTAAAGTCGGTGAAATTTAATATACCATCCCCATCAATTATTCCAACTAAACTAACTTTTTCAAAATCCAATCCTTTCACTACCATTTGGGTACCCACTAAAATATTTATTCTTTGTTGCTCGAAGAGTTTTATCAGATTGTCGTGATCGTTTTTTCCTTTAATACTGTCGTAATCCATTCTGGCGATTTTTGCATCCGGAAACTCTTCTGTTACGAGTTCTTCAATTTTTTCGGTGCCAAAATTTTTCTGAATAAAATGGTGACTGCCACATGCAGTACAGGTATTAATGGTAGGATAAACAGCGCCACAATAATGGCAGTTTAATTTATTCTTAGACTTGTGATAAGTAAGGGTTACATCGCAATGTTGGCAATGCGGAATCCACCCACAGGTTTCACATAGAATATAAGGAGAATAGCCGCGTCTGTTTTGAAAAAGGATAACCTGATTACCAGCAGTTAAAGCTAATTGGATGGCTTCTATAAGCTCAGGTGTTAGCGGGCTTTTAATTTGTTTGTTAGTAGTACTTTTTTTAGTATCGATTAAATTGATTTGAGGAAGTGCAATGTTGCCAAATCTTTCATGCAATTCGATCAAACCATATTTTTGTAGCTTAGCATTATAATAGCTCTCTATAGACGGAGTTGCACTGCCTAGTAAAATTTTAGCGTTGAACAACGATGCATAATAAATAGCTGCATCTCTGCAATGGTATCTGGGTGCAGGATCCTGTTGTTTATAAGAAGCATCATGCTCTTCATCACAAATAATTAATCCCAGATTTTTAAAAGGTAATAGAAGCGCAGAACGAGCACCTAACACTACTTTGGTTTCCCCTGATTTTATTTTATTCCAAATTTCAACTCTTTCATTAGGATTGAATTTTGAATGATATATAGCGATGTGTCCTCCCAAGCTTTTTTGTAAACGGCGAATCATTTGGGCCGTTAATGCAATTTCCGGTAAAAGGTAAAGCACCTGTTGATTGCGCAAAATTTGTTGCTCAATCATTTTAATATACAACTGTGTTTTTCCGGAAGAGGTAACACCATGTAACAAACAAACATTTTTTTGTTCAAATGCAGTATTGATTGCTTGAAGTGCTTTTTCTTGTCCGTCCGATAAAGTAAAATCTAATGAAATTTCTTTTGGCAAAGTGGGTAAGCGGTCGGTACTTCTTTTTTCAGCCAACAAAATTCCTTTTTCAATCAGTCCTTTTAACTGCGCAATACTGGCATTCGCTTTCTTTAAAAGTTCACTTTGAATAACAATATTCTCTTTTTGTTTTAAATGAAGATATGCCAGCAAGAGCTCCATTTGTTTAGGCGCCTTTGTCCAATTATTCAATAAAGCTTCTAGTTGTTCCTCATTATTGTAGGATGGATGAAGTTGGATGTAGGTTTCTATTTTTTGTTTATATTTTTCTTTAAGTTCTTCCCAAATAAAACAAACACCTTTTTCAACTAATTTTTTAATAACCGGGTAGATGTTAACAATGTCCAGTAATTGTTGTACTTCACTTATTCTAAGTTCTTTTTTTATTTCCAGTGCTTCTGCTACAATATATTCAGTATCGGATAAGTCGCTAAAATCTAATGTTCTTTCCTCATTCCATTGAAGAACACTTTCACTTGATAGTTTAAGGTTGGTTGGAATTGCAGCCTGCATTACTTCTCCTTCCGTGCACATGTAATAATTAGCAATCCACTCCCAAAATTGTAGTTGCATGGGGTGAATTAATGGTTCACTATCTAATATGCTTAAAATAGGTGCAGGAGTTAATTCAGGTGCAATAGTTGCATGAATTTTTTTAACAATACCGGTGTACTTTTTATTTTTTCGTAAGGTTACTTCTACTCTAATGCCCGGTTCAATACTGTCTTTTAAATGATCGGGTATCGACCAGGTATAGTTCTTAGGTAAAGAAAGCGGTATGATTATTTCTGCAAACAATGACTAATTTTTTTTCAAAAATACACTTAAGGTGTGGGATATTGAATATAACGTTTTAGGCCTTCTTCCATTATAACATACACTTTATTTTTGAGTTCATTTAAATTATCAAGTGTTAGTCCTTCTACAGCAATTTCCTCTAAATATACTACTCTGTTTAATCCAGGGGTTACTTCAAATAAGCTGCTGTAATGCATTCTTTTAATGGTATCTACAAATAATATCGGTTTAATGGGGGTTTGCGTTTCTATAGCCATTCTAAATGCCCCATCAAAAAAATTCTTTAAAGGCATGTTGGTTTCATTAAAAGTGCCTTCAGGAAATATAAAAATGGATAATCCATCATTGAGTGCTGCTTTTAAATTGCGAATACTTCTCATTCTGCCTTCTATGGTAGTTCGATCAACCAGTATAACGGCAGCTCTGTAAATCCACCCGAAAATGGGCACTTTACTCATTTCTGCCTTACCTAAAACTCTAAGCGGCTGATGAATACCTACAATAGCAGGTGGGATGTCCATGTAAGAAATATGGTTTGCAACAAATACATACTGTTTGTTAGTAGCGTGCGGGGCTTCATAAATTTCGTGGTGCTTAATTCCAATAAAGAAATACCAGATTCTGGCCCACCCCTTACATAATTTATAAATAATATTACCTCCTTTAACCTTGCCTAATAAAAGTGCAAACATGATGAAGGGAAAAAAAACTAACATTACTAAAATAAAAATGAATAGTACATAAATGGAATAGAGAAGAAGTATGACTTTGGTAGCAGTTTTCATAAATGGATGAAAAGATATAAAACAGATCAGACCCAACCAAAAAAAAGCAGGTTCTTTATGAGAACATGCTTTAGTTAGATGTAGTATTATATTTTAGTACCTTTTTAATTAATTTCAATTATGGGTGCTGCGGCGTACGACCGTATTTCTCATCGTGTTGAGACGCATCTAATCCCATTTCTTCTTCTTCCTGAGTAACTCTTAATGGAAGTATTAAGCCAATGAATTTGAATATCGCAAAGGATACAACAAAACTATAGACTACAACAATTAAAAGTGCTTTCACCTGCGTGAGAAAGAATGAGATATTTCCATAAAATAAACCATCAGTTCCTGCACTGTTTATAGATTTTGTTGCGAATATGCCGGTTAAAAGCATTCCGACCATTCCGCCAATACCGTGACAGGGGAATACGTCTAAGGTGTCATCTAGTGTAGATTTGCTTTTGTAGTAAACTGCCAAATTAGAGATAATTGCTGCTATAAATCCAATAAAAATACTTTGTGGGATGGCTACAAAACCGGCGCCCGGAGTAATGGCAACCAATCCAACTACGGCACCAATACAAAAGCCAAGTACAGAAGGTTTTTTGCCACGGATAACGTCAAAAAACATCCAGGATAACCCAGCTGCTGCAGCTGCGGTATTAGTGGTGGCAAATGCGGACACAGCCAAGGCATTAGCACCTAATGCTGATCCTGCATTAAAACCAAACCAGCCAAACCAAAGCAAGCTGGTGCCTATTAAAACGTAAGGAATGTTGGCCGGGGGAATTTCTCTTTGTTCAATATGCGCTTGTCTGCGTTTTAAAACTATCGCTCCTGCCAATGCAGCACAACCGGCAGAAATATGCACTACCGTGCCACCTGCAAAGTCTAATGCGCCCATTTTAAACAAGAAACCTTCTGGGTGCCAAGTCCAGTGGGCAATAGGCGTATAAACTAATAGACTAAAAAGGGCTATGAAAAGAATGTGCGCAGTAAAGCGAATTCTTTCAGCTACGGCTCCAACAACTAATCCGGGAGTAATGATGGCAAACATTAATTGAAATAAGGCAAAAAGAGAAAGTGGTATAGTGGGAGCAAGGCTCCATGGTGCTCCAGAATTTACTCCTTTAAAGAATAAGTGTGTCAATGGATTGCCAATAAATCCGCCAATAGAATCGCCAAAACAAAGGCTATATCCTACTAAAACCCATAGGATGCTGACTACACCGGCTGCTACAACACTCTTAATCATGGTAGAAATCACATTTTTACGATGCACCATGCCCCCGTAAAAAAAAGCTAGCCCCGGTGTCATTAAAAATACCAATGCAGTCGCCATGATTATCCAAACAATATCCGCTGAGCTGTATTTTCCTGCATCATCAAAGTTGGGTAGGGAAGGAATGAACAATGCCCCGACAGAAACTGCCATTAAAACTAAAAAAGGAGCTAATTCTTTTGCAGTTGATTTAGACATAATAAATGTATATTAAAAAATAAAATATGAATAATTTTAACTAAAATAGTTAAAAAATTCTGTTATTCTTAAAAATATAATATATATAATAAATTATAATATAAAATAATTTTCCTGTTTAATAGATTTTGGAGCTTTAATTGAAGGAAATATTTACCTGGTTTTAATTGAATTTTAACCGGTAATTTAAGTTTTACCTTAACTTTATCTCATTAAAAAAAACACCTATGTCTGTTGCGCTACGTATCAAAGAAATAATTAAGCAGAAAAAGATACACCAAAAAGATCTGGCCCAGCGAGTGGGGGTATCTACCGTTACGATGTCCTATTGGTGTAGTAACCATGCAATGCCAAGTATAGAAACTTTGGGCTCAATTGCCAAAGAGCTGAAGGTTAAAATCGCTGATTTAATTGTAGAAAACTAACATAATACATGACGCAAGACTTAGAAAAGACCCTTTGGGCAACCGCCGATAAACTCCGCAACAATATGGATGCTGCCGAATACAAACACATTGTACTCGGTTTAATTTTCCTGAAATATATTTCTGATAGTTTTGAAGAACTTCATTCAAGATTACAGGGCGATCAATTATCCGATGCTGAGGACAAAGATGAATACTTGGCAGAGAACGTATTTTTTGTACCACCAACGGCTCGTTGGAAATATCTACAATTTGAAAGAGCCAAACTCCCAACCATTGGAAAGGATATTGATGATGCCATGGATGCTATTGAAAAGGAAAACCCCAATCTGAAAGGTGTTTTACCGAAAGATTATGCGCGTCCTGCATTAGATAAAAAACGATTAGGTGAATTGATTGACCTAATAGGAAATGTTGGATTTAATGAACCCGGCCTAAATAGCAAAGACCTATTGGGTAGAGTTTATGAATACTTTCTTGGAATGTTTGCTGATGCAGAAGGAAAACGAGGTGGACAGTTCTATACTCCCGAAAGTATTGTAAAATTATTGGTGGAGATGTTAGAGCCATACAGTGGCCGTATCTATGATGGATGTTGTGGTAGTGGTGGAATGTTTGTACAAAGCGAAAAATTTCTTCAAGCACACGGTGGTAGATTAGATGATATTTCTGTTTACGGACAAGAAAGTAACCCTACCACCTATAAATTGGCAAAGATGAACCTTGCTATTAGGGGAATTGATGCAAAAATTGAATTGGGTGACACTTTTCACAACGACCGACATAAAGACCTTCAGGTAGATTATGCTATTATGAACCCCCCTTTTAATGTTTCGGATTATGGAGCTGAAACTTTACAGGATGCTCACTTATGGAAATATGGTGTACCCCCTTCAGGAAATGCCAACTATGGATGGTTACAATTGGTGTTGAACAAATTAAGTCCAAGTGGAATGGCAGGTATTGTGCTTGCCAATGGTGCCATGACTTCCAACTCTGGCGGAGAGAATGAGATAAGGAAGAATATGATTTTAGATGGCGTGGTTGATTGTATGGTTGCCTTACCTACTCAACTATTCTTCAATACGCAGATTCCTGCCTGTTTATTCTTTTTAGCACGCAATAGAACCAATGGTAAATTCAGAAATCGTAAAGATGAAATACTCTTTATCGATGCTCGTAAATCAGGGGCATTGATATCCAGAAAAAACAAAGCCTTTACCGATGAAGATATTGCTAAAATATCTGAAGTATATCATAATTGGAGAAGCAAAGATGGAAACTATGAAGATATACAGGGGTTCTGTAAATCAGCCACAGTAAAAGAAGTGGAAGAAAATAACTTTGTGTTAACTCCTGGCCGTTATGTGGGAACGGAAGATGTGGAAGATGATGGGGTTTCATTTGAAGACAAGGTTGCAGTGATTTCTGAGAACTTGAAAGCGCATTTTAAACAATCTATGGAGCTTCAGGAACGGATTAAACTTAATCTTAAAAAGGTGGGGATTGAGATTTAAAATGTTTAATCTATCATCATTGATTGCTATTTAATTGTTTGAATATGGCAAAAGAAATAATAAAAAAAGGGAATTCTCTATTTGAGCAAATTAAGCAAGTAGACGAAAATGGCAACGAATTTTGGTATGCACGTCAGCTGGCTAAAGTATTAGAATATGCTGATTTTAGTAGGAATTTTATTGGTGTAATCAATAAATCGAAAGCAGCTTGTACAAATAGCGGGCAAGATGTTTCTGAACACCTCGTTGAAGCCGACGAGGTGTTAGAGGCAGGACAAGGTGCAAAACATAGCTACCCAAGTTTTAAACTATCCAGGTATTTCTGTTACCTCATTGTGCAAAATGCGGACCCGAGTAAAGAGGTAGTTGCCCTGGGACAAACCTATTTTGCTGTTCAAACACGATTACAAGAAATCCAAAGTTTAGATGCCTACCAAAAACTAAATAACGAAGAAGAGAAACGATTATTTCTGCGAAATGAAATGGCCAAACATAATACCCAGTTGGCAGCAGCGGCAAAAGATGCAGGGGTAATTGAGCCATTGGACTATGCCATTTTTCAAAATCATGGTTACAAAGGTTTATATGGCGGATTAGATGCCAAAGGCATACACCAAAAAAAAGGCCTCAAGAAAAGCCAACAGATACTAGACCATATGGGCAGTACTGAATTAGCCGCCAATCTGTTCCGTGCCACTCAAACCGAAGAAAAACTAAAGCGAGAACAAATAAAAGGAAAGCAGAAAGCTAACCAAACCCATTTTGAAGTAGGCAAAAAAGTACGCAAAACCATACAAGAATTGGGCGGTACAATGCCTGAAAACTTAGATAGTCCGGAGAGTATAAAAAAATTGGAGAAAAAAGCTGAACAAGCTAAGTTGAAGGAGCCTAAAAAAAATAAATGAAATACAAAGACAACAATACTCAATTAGCTAACATTCAGTATTTTATGTTTTTTAATGCGTCCTTGTTTTTTTAATAAATAGTCGAAAATTATGAGTGAGTGGAAAGAGTATAAATTAGGTGACATAGCAGAGTTAAGGAGTGAAAAATTCACCCCAAATGAAACAAAAAAATATCCTTATATTGGTTTAGAACATATTGAACAAAAATCATTGCGTCTTAATGGCATTGGAACTTCTAATGACGTTTCCAGTCAAAAATCTATTTTTTACCCTAATGATACACTTTATGGTAAATTAAGACCATATTTTCAAAAAGTATATTCCCCTAATTTTAAAGGTGTTTGTTCAACAGATATCTTTGTAGTTAAACCAAA
>CANHJH010000026.1 GCA_947460365.1 Sphingobacteriia bacterium
AATTTTTAGTGCACCGTTTCCACAAAAAATAACAGGTAATAAATTAGACATAGTAGAAAAAAAAGCATCATCTAATATAACGGCTGCTGGGTCACTAATCGATGTTAATGCAACGTCATACTCCCCCTTAAACACTTCCATTCTTCTTGCATCAATCATTGGATAGAAAATAATCTTTTGATCAACCCATCCATTTTTTTCAATATATGCATCATAGGCGGCCTTGGCAATTATTTGCAATGTGTTTAATACAATTAAAGGTTTATTCAAAGCATAACAGATACCCTTTGCCGAAGCTAATCCTACCCGGATGCCGGTATAACTGCCAGGCCCTCCGGTTACAGCAACTGCATCTATGTCTGTTAACAACAAACCAGATTGCTGCATGAGTTGCTGAATGGCAGGTTGTAGGAATGCTGCATGATTTTTTTGATCAGCATGTTCTTCGTACGCTAGTATCTCTCCATCCTTGCTTAAACAAATGCCCGCATATTCTGTTGCCGTATCAATTGAAAGTATTAACGCCATTATTTTTATTAAATCACAAATTTACGTTGGTTGGTTCACCAAAATACTGGAAATTGCCCATCTCAAAAGATATTTATGTCAAAACAAGTAATTAAAACAGATTTGGCGCCTGCACCGATTGGGCCTTATAGTCAAGCTATTGTTGCCAATGGATTTTTATTTGCAAGTGGTCAGATTGCAATAATCCCCCAAACAGGTGAATTAGAAACTGCGGGTATTCAAGCAGAAACGCACCAGGTAATGAAGAATATTGAAGCGGTGTTAACGCAAGCCAATTTAACATTCGAGCACATTGTTAAAACAACCATATTCTTAAGCGACATGAGTTTGTTTCCTCAGGTGAATGAAGTATATGGCAGTTATTTTAAAGATAATTCGCAGGCACCTGCACGCGAAACCGTTGCTGTTAAAGGCTTACCAAGAGGTGTGCAAATTGAGGTATCTGTTACTGCTGTAATTAATTTGTAGTAATACTATAGCTGGTGCTGAACGAATACTTTTTGTTTGGCTCCAGCATCAATAGTCCCATGCCATTATTAAAATTATCAGGAGCACCACTTAAATTTTCGATGGCAATACTTTTCCTTTTAGGTGGAATGTATAACTGTAATATCGGGTAGTTTTTATCTCCTTCAACAGTTAATTGAAATTGCTTATTGGCAACAATACATTTGTGCGATTGACCTTTCATTAATTCAAACGAGTTATCCAGTAACACACCATTTAGTGATGCACCATGTAAAAATCGGTCATCTTTTTTCTTCTTACCGGTAGGTAATAACTCCTCATTAAATGCCAACTGATTTTTACTATTAAATTGAATGGTATAGTTGTCTACCGTATCTCCCAAAGTAAAATAGGGATGCCATCCATCTGTATAAGGGATCGCTGCTTTATTCTTATGCATCACTTCTGTAGTAACCGATAACAAATTATGATCAGTCAGCTTCCAACATAAGCGAATGTCAAATCTAAACGGATAACCTTTATCTGTTTTTGCATAACTATAGGTAAGCTCAACCGAAGCTGACTCATCATTTGAAACTACTTTCCCTATTTTATATACCTGATCAAATACTAAACCATGTATGGCATGAGCTCCCATGTAATGTTTTTGTATAGTGTAGGTTTTGGCATTTAGTTGATATTGCCCCTTATTCAATCTACAAACAAACGGCGCAATTTTGGCACTCTTAAAGCCATTCGATATATTTTTCTTTGCATCCGTAACAGTAGCAAACCCATCTACACAATTAAATAATCCTTTTTTATAAGGGATGCTGAACGAATTCAATAAGCCGCCAAATGCAAAGATTTCTACCTTACTTCCCAAAGTTTTATCCTTTAGAGTAATGACCGGATGTGACTGTTGTTTATTGATTGTAACGGTAAAACGCATATTTTTTATTTGATACGTTAAAGTAATTAAAATAATTTATTTTTTAGCTAGTTTGTTTTGCTTAGCGTACTCATTAACCTTTTATTTTTAGAAGCATCGCTTATTTAAACAACACATCACTGTAGAATTTAAAATTTATCAAAGAAATATGTAACTTGGTTGTATGATTAAGCAGAAAACATACTTTTTAGTGGTAATTATGGCGCTGGCAACTACAATTGCTTCAGCACAAAATCAGTTCCGCAGAATAGATACCATTATGAAATTAGGTAAAGCGGGCTACAAAGTGCTTTGTACCAATAAAAATGAGGCGAAAAACAATGTTTCAATTACGCCTGTTGGATTTGCCAACGGAGCAAGAGATGTCTCTTTTGAAATAAGCGGAAGATTACTCAATACTGAAGTAGATGATCTGAACAATGACCTGTTTCCCGATCTGGTATTATATGTATATTCCCCTAATGAAAAACAAATGGGTGCTGTAATTGGTATTACTTCTGTAAACAATGAAAGCATTGCACCAATCGGATTCCCTGACATTGCAAATGATCCAAAGCTAAGAGTTGGCTATGTCGGCTACGACTCCTTTATGTTAATGGAAGGCTCGCTGATGCGAAAATTTCCGGTTTATAAGGTAGATTCGGTTTCTTCTGTACCAACCGGAAAATATCGCCAAATTCAATACAGTGTAATAACCGGCGAAAGAGAAACCCTTAAATTCAAGGCGGTAAGAAGTTATGAATTTGCTAAACAATAGTACCGGAAATATTAATTAATTGTTTTGATGCACTGATTAGCACAGCAATTTGTACCTTAATACTTTAATTCTACTGTTATGTACAAGCAAAGCTGTTTTTTATTGTGTCTATTCTTTTTTAATGTATTACATGCTCAAACAATAGAGCAAGTTGAATCCAACAAAGTTGGCTTACCCAATGGTTGGTCGCTCACCCCTGTTGGTAGAAATTTTCCTTTAGGAGATCTCCCTTTAAATATCGCAGTAAATAAATCTAAAACACTAATGGCAGTTACCAATAACGGTCAAAGTGTTCATAGCATTCAACTGATAGATCCGGTTAATGAACAGGTTTTAGACACAAAAATTATTGCTAAAGCCTGGTATGGACTTGCATTTAGCAGCGATGAAAAAAAATTGTATGCATCAGGTGGAAATGATAATTGGATAATGGTTTATAATATCATTCAAAATAAATTAGTTGAAGCAGATAGTATAAAACTTGGAAAGAGATGGCCCAATAGAATTTCTCCCGCTGGTATTGCCATTGATGATGCTAATAAGTTATTGTATGTGGTTACCAAAGACAATAGCAAATTATATGTGATTGATTTAACCACCAAAAACATTTTACTCGAGTATCAACTAGGGGGAGAAGCGTATAGTTGTGTATTATCTAACGATAAAAAACAATTGTATATCAGTTGTTGGGGTTGTGACAAAGTGTATATTTTTAATACCGAACAAAAAAATATTACTGCAGAAATAGCTGTTGGAGATAATCCTAATGAATTGTTGCTTAATAAAAAAGGAAAATTATTGTATGTGGCTAATTCAAATGACAATTCTGTTTCTGTAATTGATGTAGCGCAACAAAAAGTAGTTGAAACCCTTAATGCTGCTTTATATCCCGATGCACCAAATGGCTCTACTACCAATGGTTTAGCTTTGAGTTCCAATGAAAAAACTTTATACATTGCCAATGCCGATAATAACTGCATTACCGTTTTTGACGTAAGCAAACCTGCACAAAGCAAAAGCAAAGGATTTATTCCGGTGGGCTGGTATCCTACCAATATAAAAGTTGTTGGCAAAAAAATATTCGTGTCTAACGGAAAAGGATTTTCATCAATGGCTAATCCTTCTGGCCCCAATCCATTCGCTAATAAACAACTGGTACTTCGTCATGAAGGTGATCCAGGCAAATCAAAAGACGTACAATATATCGCCGGATTATTTAAAGGCACCATGAGTGTTATTGACGAACCTACTGATCAAGCATTAAGTGTTTATGCTCAGGTGGTATATAGAAATACACCATACAATAAAGTAAAAGAATTTTTAGCGCAGGGTGAAGAAGGAAATCCCATTCCCAAAAAAGTTGGCGCTACTAGTCCAATTAAATACGTGTTTTATGTGATTAAAGAAAACAGAACCTACGATCAAGTATTGGGTGATGTAAAAGAAGGAAATGGAGACCCAAGGCTCACGTTGTTCGGAGAAAACATAACCCCTAATCAACATGCTTTAGCTAAAGAATTTGTATTACTCGATAATTTTTATGTAGATGGTGAAGTAAGTGCCGATGGCCATAATTGGAGCATGGGCGCTTATGCTACAGATTTTTTAGAAAAAAATTGGGTTAGCAGTTATGGTGGCCGTGGTGGAAAATACGATGCAGAAGGGAATAGGCCTGTTGCTAACAACAAAGGTGGTTTCCTTTGGGATCATTGTAAAAAAGCTGGCGTGAGCTACAGAACCTATGGCGAATTTGCCGATAATTATAAACCTAATATACCGGTTTTAAAAGATCATATGTGTACCTATTTTACAGGGTATGATAGCTGGACAAAAGACACCACCAGATTTAAGCAATGGCAAAAAGATTTCGACTCGCTATTAGCTGTAAATGCTGTTCCGCAATTCAATACGGTTCGTTTTAGTAATGATCATACAGAAGGGTTAAAGTTAGGCAGACCAACGCCTTATGCACATGTGGCCGATAACGATTTTGCTGTGGGGTTGTTTGTTGAATATTTAAGCAAAAGCCCAATCTGGAATGAAACAGCCATTTTTATTTTAGAAGATGATGCGCAAAATGGAGCAGACCATGTAGATGCGCATAGAAGTATTGCATTTGTTGCAGGAGGATATGTTAAAAGAGGATATGTTGATCATACCATGTACTCAACCTCTTCTATGTTAAGAACCATGGAATTGATTTTGGGCATTCCACCAATGTCGCAGTATGATGCTGCTGCAACACCTATGTGGAGGTGTTTTACCAATACTTTAAATGCTAAAACCTTTACTGCCATTAGCCCTAATATCAGTTTGAACGATAAAAATACTGCAATGAATGAGTGGCAAAAGCGCTCAGAAAAATTCGACTTAACCAAAGAAGATGCAGTGCCTGATTTAGAGTTTAACACTGTTTTATGGCATGGTTTAAAAGGGAGTAATACACCATTTCCTGGGCCAAAACGAGCAGCTTTTTATAAGGCGATTGATAAGGTTGACGAAGATTAAATCATTTATCTTCCTCTGGTAATAATTATTTTAGTAGCAACTTTTTCAGTTCCTGATTCATCCGTAACTAAAACCAAATACACACCACTGGCAATTTTATTGCCAGTGTAATCTCTGCCATTCCAGGTAGCCTGTCCACCCATACAGCGTGTTTGATATACCAACCTGCCGTTTAATTCTGTAATTTTAATAATGGATTGATCGGTTAATCCCTTTATGACAATTAACCCATTATAGTCTGTTGGAACAGGATTGGGATAAATAAGCAAGTTGGCGAAAGATGAATTAGGAGCGGTGATGGTGCTTCTGTAACTGCATATGCCTGAGCCGGTTGCAAAAAATACTTCTCCCGATTGTGGATCTATTCCAATTTTGTTTACCTCATTATTTAATAATGGACTATTTGATTCTGTAAAATGATGAATAATTTTTTCTCCATCTGCACTCAATAGCCACACGCCATTTTTAGTACCCACCCATTTTTGATCGGCGCCATCAACCGCAATACATTGTACTTGCTCTCCTTTAAATAAATATCCGGTGAATTGCTCTTGTTGCACAACAGGTAAAACAGCGTTACAACCTCCATTACCAAATACATCATCTGTACATTGTATAATGCCAATTCCATTATCTGTGCCTACCCAAATGGTATTACTTTTATCTTTTGCAATGCATAGTACATGATTACTTGGCAAGTTTCCGTTGCCCATGCCTGCTCTAAATAATTTCCAACGATCATCATTTAAGTTGTCAATATTTTTTCCATACTGATAACAAATTAGGCCATTGTTTTTTGGACTCACAATCCATAGCTGCCCAAAATCATCGTGAAGCAATTGTGCAACTGCCTGGTCTGTTAACGCAATTGGTATTGGAATACTTACCCATACGCCATTTTTTTTTCTAACTTTCAGCGGATTGGCTGCACCATAATTACTGATCCATAAATTATGCTGATCATCTACTAATAATCCGCTTACATTACATTGGGTTGGCTGTTTTTGGGAGAATGCTAATGCGCTATTGATTGGCGTATACTGCGTTATTTTAGCCCCATTTATTTGTACCAACCCATCTCCAAAACTTCCTGCCCAAATGCTTTCATCTGCAGGGTCTACTGCCAAAGTAATCATGTCATTGAATGACTTTAGCGCCGGGATATTACTTTCATTTTTGTTAGCCCACGCTCCTTCAGTGAAAGTGTAAATTGCAGCTTTATTATGCAATGCATTCCACGCATTATTAACGGAACCCGCTGCAACAAATAATGTATTCCGGTCATATACCATATCTCCGGTTGGTATACCCCCCGGACCATTTGGTGTAAATACCGAAACACGATTTTCATTTCCGAAAAAACGAATCAATCCGTTGAACTCATCTGCCACCCAGGTAACTGAGTTGTTAAATATGGCCGAATTAGGTGAACTAAGCGATGAATGTTGTAGTAGCTTAATTATTTTACCTAGTGTGTCTATTACCATAACTCGTCCGCTTCCCGCACTGTTTTTTTGAGTTAGCAGTATTTGATTGTTACTAATCGCAATACTAACTATTGGCCATGCAGGGTCATAATAAATCAGCTTATGCGGATTACTGATCAACACAATCGAATCGTTTTGTAATCCAACTAATTGATTCGATAATATTCCGCAAAATCTCCATCCATCATTTGTAAGTCCTGCCGAAATACTGATATTCTCCCAGTTCTTGTAATCGGCAAGGTTTAAAGAATGCGCCGCTGCTCTTTTAATACCCTCATTGGTAGCCGCATAAAAATAATTATTATCTGCTGTTACACTATGTACAGCAGTGGTAGAACCATTTAAACCAATGATCCATGTTTCTTTCACTTCATATTTAGTTAAATCAATAGCAATAATCCCTAAGCCTGTTGAGAGATAGGCCATGCCCATGTTGCAATAAATCTGTTGGATCCTTTTATTGCCCGTAATGGCAGCATGTTTAATGTCTGATATATTTTGTACGATGCTGCCTTTTAAAACATCTACATTGCTATTCTTATACGCAATTACTAACTGCTGTGTAAACTCGTCCCAGCCGATGCAACTAACACCTGTTTCACTTAGTCCATTGGCTTTATCGAAGGTGTTGATTTCACCATCTGCATCTACCGAAAATAGATTACTAGCAGTAGCGCAGTAAATTTTATTGCCTTGTACTACTTGTAAGGCGTTTTGGTAATTTAAATGTGCACGCCATGCACCAATCGGAATTTGTGCGTTGGCATGAATGCTAACAATAAGTAAGCATACAAGTAGGGTATTAAAAGTTTTTGCAAACATCTTTTAATCTTTACTTCTTTTCGGATGAATAGATTCTTGAATAGCTTTACTGTTAACCCACCAAAGTACCCCAATTAATAACAAAGCACTACCAACTGTATAGCCTGAAATAATGGAGGATAATACAATTTGTTGATTGGATAAAAATTGATGAATAAAATATTGCAATACAGTCACAGCTAATAGCGCGATGGTAATCATCCACACATTAGCCGGAAAAAATTGTTTCATGATAAACTTTTTCAATTGGGTAGGAGATGCCCCTAATAGAATCAGTAAGCTAATTTCTTCTTTGCAGGAAGCAATGGTTAATTGAATAAATAAGGAAAAAACCAATAAGGCAAAGATCAACATTAAAGTACCGGTAGCCCCTGAAATAACAACAACAGCATCTACCACTTTCCTGTACTTACTAAATCTTGTTTTATCTGAATCGGTGGTTAATTGATGTTGATCTAAATATTGGGTAAGCATTGGGTTGCCGGGGTCTTTGGTTCGAATAATAATCCTAGACGACTTACCCGAAAGATCTGAAGCAAACTGTTTGTTGCCCCATTCCATAAATTCTTGTGGAACCAGCATCGAAGAGATCCTATCACTGAATCCTACAATTTTTCCGTTGAATGAGGTAGTGACATTCGGCCCATAAATATTTACTTTTAGTACAATCATTTTAACAATTGCGGGCGTAAGTTGAGGTAGGTTTTGTGACAAGGAAAATTGAAAATTATATATATCTAAAAACATGGTTGGAATAATAATCGGCACAAAATCTGCCTGCTCATCCCATGTCCATGTTGCATCATTCACATCAATAAACGCAGCAGGAACACTTTCAAAAGCAATATCTGTATAAAATGGAAAACGATTGCTGTTACTTTGTATACTCGCTTTAAACCTAGATGGTGTAAGTATTCCAACAGCTTCCGTAAAAGGTTGTTTGCTGATGTCATTGATGATTGAATCATCTAAAGTGGTGTTGCCCAAGTTAGCATCAGTTAGTACTTTATTGATTACTAAAAAATTGGCAATACTGTCTTTGCTGCTTTTACTGTATAAAAGCTGATTATAATCAACCTGAATTTGAACAGCAGTTAATAATAAAAACGCTGCAACAGACATGCCAACAACAGCAACAGTGAATTTAGTTCGTCCAGCACTATTGCGAATTAACTTTCTTAAGATGCTATTGAGTTGCTTCATTTATAAAACTAACTTTCTGGTATATGGAAATAAGTCATCATCATCTAAATCGGTCATAATTATTCCGGCATTTCTTTTTTTACATTCTGCTGCAATTAATGCGGCAGCTATTTTTTTATTGGCTAAGTCTAAATGACTAAAAGGCTCATCCATGATTAACCACTCAAAGGGCTGCATCAGCGCGCGTACTATTGCAATTCGTTGTTGCTCACCATAACTGCAAATGCCAGCAGATTGTTCTAAAATAGCACTTATGCCTAACGTTGCAGCCATCTCTTCCATCCTTTCCGCACTGCAAAAGGGCTCTTGTAAAACACGTTTCAATTCTATATTTTCTCTGGCAGAAATATGCGGGAACAGTTTTAAATCCTGAAAAATCACACTCAACTTTTGTTTTCTAATGGCCGACAATTCATCCGCAGTTAGGTTGCGAATGTTTTGTTGATTTAAAATCACATTCCCTGTATAATCAAACCGTAATGCATATAAAATATGCATAAAAGTGGTTTTACCTGTACCACTTGGTGCAGTAATTTTTATCCACTCTCCCTCTGAAAATGCTAATTTTTTATTCCAGATTTGCGTTGACTCATTCTGGGATAATCGTTCTTCAAGGGGAACAGGCATTAAATGATCCAGCATTATCATACGTAAAAGTTTAATCTACTCTAATTACCCCCGGAAGGTGTGAGGGGGTCATTTTTTCTTCTAATGCTTTATCTTTTTTATCCTGCATACGAATATCAGTCGCTACTTTGGCCAATAAATTAACAATGGTTACTAAACTATTCTGTTTTGGATTAGTCATGCTGATTTGAAGTTCAGATTTGATTTTACCATTGTCATAATTTTCAGAAGAGGCCATAATGTCTTGAACAGTATTTTGGATGGTATTTATCGATCCATTATACAATCCACTTGTATCAGTTATAAACCCTTTCAAGGTGTTGGCTACATCAATATACATCACAGTAGATTTTCCTTTAAAATAATCAAGCGCTTCTTTGTTAATAGCTTTTTTTGTATACTGTTTAGTGTATTGCGTATAGGTAAGTGAATCACTTGCAATTATCAAATTTTGATCATTTGCTACAATGTATAAGCCAAAGAAATTCATTAAACCACTTCCTTTATACACTTTGCCAGCTTTAATCATGGTGCCAAATTCTACTGCTTTGTTCATTAGTTTATTAAAACTAGCAGGGTCACCCACCGGTATGTTAATGATTAGTTTACCAATCGGTTTTCTCTTAACAAGCGACACTTCATCTCTGCTCTCTTCTGGTTCATTATTTTTCTTACCTAAATCAGAAACAACCACTGCAACATCACCCTTTAAAGCGCTATATAACTCTTGCGTATGAATACCGGAGCTTTTCAAAAATTCATTTACCAATCCTTCCACTTCCAGTTGTTTAAGAATACCACTGAATATTTCGGGATTAAATGCGGCCATCACAATCGCATTAATATGCTCGGATGGATAGTGTTCAATTAAAGATAAATTGACGGTGGGTCCTGCATATTTCTTTAAAATGCCACTTAAATATGCATTAGGGTAAGTGGTAGATTTTGCTATGATTTTTCCATCTTCAAAAGCAAGCGTGGCGCAAGTGTAATTGTCTTTCATCAACTCCTCCATTTTAGGAAGTTGAATAGGCATTCCAGTTAAGTTCCCCAATAATTGATTGGTAGTACTAAAAAAGTATCCTTCTGCTTTGTCTTTATATAAGTCTTTAAAACCCTTCACAGAAAGGATGGACGCATCTTCTTTTTGTGAAAACATTTGCGAGAGTGCTGCAGTAATCTCTTTGCTGGTATTGATCTTTTCAGGTATAATAAACCTCATTTGTACCGTATCATAATATGGTTTTACCTGATGTGTGTATGACATCCAGATAAACTGTTCTTTGCTCCAGGCAAGCACATTGTTCTCCATGGTTTCTATATAACTAAAATCCTTTTCTTTTTTAAGAACCTTGGTTTTTGTTAGTTCATTTGATTGAAGGAACTGCTCTAGTTTAGCTGCATCTTCTAGACTTCCTAACACATTAAAAGACTGGATGCTAGATTTGTCCGCAGCTTTTTTTTGTACTGAGAAAAAATGAATCTTCTCTTTCCAATTGATGCCTGCATTATTTCTTAAATTAGTGATGAATTTTTTATCGGCTTGTTCATCGGAGTTTCCTTTGAAAACATCACCTAAAATACTGTCGATATTAGCCCCATTTTTTTCTAACTTATCCTTCAGTGCAAAAGCATCGATCGATACTACCGCAATAGCATCTTTAGGAATTAAGCGCGTTTCTTTGGGTACATTATTTTTGCACGAAATTAATAAGCTGGCAACTATCAACACTAAAAGTGTTGGACGAATCCTGAATTGCATATAGTGTAAATTTTATTCTATGAAGTTATTTAACTTAATTTGAATTTGAGTTAAATAAAAAGGTAAAGTCCCCCGTAAGGAGGCCAGCATTTTTAAGATTACCGTTTATGTCGATAAGTTAGCCCTCGGCTATGTTTAATTGTTTTACAATAACTAGCTTCCCCTCTTATTGCAATGCCTGATAAATCGCTTCCTGTATCGCCGGACGAATATTCATTTGGCCTAACTTGTTGTTGTTTCTGGTAGGGGTAACTCTGTTCGATAAAAAGATATAAATTAGCTCCTTCTCAGGATCCACCCATACGCATGTACCTGTAAAACCTGTATGCCCATAGGTAGCCGGGGAAACCGACTTAGACGGATAAGGCTCTTTTCTGGTTGCATTGTCTTTTTCTGGCTTATCAAATCCTAAACCTCTTCTGCTGATGTTGCTGCTGTATGCCGTAAAATGATCTATGGTTTCTTTTTTAAATAAGGTTACACCATTCAACTTCCCACCATTCAACAACAATTGATAGAGTTGTGCCAAGTCGTAGGCATTGCTAAATAATCCGGCATGACCCGCCACACCGCCAAACAATGAAGCTCCTTCATCATGCACATCACCTCTGATAAATTGTTGCCTAAAATGCTTTTCTACTTCTGAAGGTGCAATAGCACTTACAGGAAAACGCTCTCTGGGTTTAAAGCCTGTAGAAATCATTTGTAGAGGCTCATAAAATGTTTTTTGGGTATATGCATCCAATGTTAAACCGCTGATGGTTTCCACTATTTTCCCTAGAAAAATAAAATCATTGTCGCTATAAACATATTTGCCTACTCCGGTTACTTTGCTTCTAACGATACGAGCGTAAAGTGAATCTTGCCAATCATTGCGTAAGTATAAATTCTCCGCTACCCTTGTTGTAAATCCTGTTACAGGAGTCTTTGAAAAATAAGCCGGTAAAGGATTCCCTGTAACTGTATCTATAATTTCTTTATAAAAAGTAATAAAAGGAATTAAACCGGCCTGATGTAATAAAATCTCCTTTATGGGTATACCTGCTTTATTGGTTCCTTTTGTAAATGGTAAATAATCACCCAAAGTTTTGTCTAGATCTAGTTTGCCTTCTTCATACAGTTTCATAATTGAAACCGTTGTGGCAGAAATTTTTGTTACTGATGCTAAATCGTACTGCATATCTGTTTTAACCGGCTCTTTTTTATCAAAATCAGTATAGCCAAATGCTTTATGGTAAGCTATTTTACCCTTTCTTGCCACTAAAACCACACATCCAGGAAATGCTCCTTTAGCAACGGCATCTGTTGCAATTGAATCAATTTTATAGAGTTTGCTGCCATCTATTCCTGCTGATTCAGGCGTTTCGTCCGGAAAATAGTTATTGTACTGCGTAGTGCTGCCAAACTTCAGTTCGGGAGAAACAGTAACCGGTAATGTACCCTTAGCTTGATTAGTGCCTGCCAATATATCAAATACTGCCGACTGTGTAATGTCATCATCTTCATAGCAAGCCAATAAATTAGGCGCATTACTACAATTCTTTATGGCATAAGGATTACCAAAAAACAAAGTAACAGCCTTAGCATTTTGCAATCCATTGAGCAAATAAACTATTGGGTTGCTTATGCCAAAATTATTTGCCGGTCGTCTGCTGTAATTGTGTAATCCAATAACAACAACATCGTACTGATTATTTTGAATGGTTTTGATTAATGCAGCTGCAGAAGCACTGTCGGATTGGTCGGCAGGAATAATTGTTGCAGATTTATCATCCATCAATTGTTTTCCAATAGCGGCTTTAGCAGCAAACTGATAAACTGTGGCGTTATACGTTTGTTTAAATTGATTGGCAATGGTATTGATACCAGCAGCTCCTATAGATACATAAGCAATTTTTTTGCCTGCACTAAATGGGAAAACAGAAGGGTTACTTTTCCTTAAAAGGGTAATAGCATTTTTACTCAGTAGTGTTTTTATTTGAACAGTTTCTGCATTTAAATCATTCAATATATTAGTGGTATCAATAGGCTGTATTTTATTAAGCCCTAAATGATATTTAGCCAATAATATTTTCTTAACGCTTGCGTTTATTTGCTCCCAACTTAATCTATCTGCTTTAATGGCTTCTCTAACTTTCTGGATAGTGCTGGGTACATCACCTGGCAAACAAAGCATATCATTGCCTGCAATTAATGATTGCACAGATGCTTCTCCTGCTGGAAAAAACTTGGTAATGCCTTTCATTTCTAATGCATCAGTAAATGCCAACCCTTTAAAATTCAATTCATTTTTTAATAATGCAGTAATACTGTTCTTAGATAAAGTAGCAGCCACATTTTTAGTGGAGTCGATAGCAGGAATAAATAAATGCGCACTCATGATGCTGCCTAAACCTGCATTAATCAACTCCTTAAAAGGATATAATTCTAAGGAATCAAGCTGTGCTCGTGATTTTAAAATCACTGGTAAATCGTGGTGACTATCAACCGATACATCTCCATGTCCCGGAAAGTGTTTTCCGGTGGCCATTACACCCACTTCCTGCATACCCTGCATAAAAGCTTTACCATACAGGGCCACTTTGTATTTATCTTCCCCAAAGCTGCGGTCGTTAATTACCGGGTTCATAGGGTTATTGTTGATGTCTATATCCGGGGCATAGTTCACCTGAATACCCAGCCGCTTACATTGATTACCAACCGCTCTACCAAAAGCGTGTACTAAGGAAGCGTCATTTACGGCACCTATCATTAACTGACGAGGAAAATTAATTACGCTGTCTAAGCGCATGCCCAAACCCCATTCCCCATCAATACTGATCATTAATGGGGTTTTAGCTATAGATTGGTATTCGTTGGTAAGTAAAGCCTGACGGATGGGGCCTCCCTGAAAAAAACAAAGTCCGCCTACATTATATTTTTTAATGGTATTAGTAACTTCTGCAACATGTTCAGCGCCTAAGTTGCTATGTGCCCTAATGATAATTAATTGGGCAATGCGTTTGTTTTTGTTGAGTTTACGGAACTGTTTTTTAACCCATTTTTTAGCTTGGGGAGTTTCCTCAAAAAACTGTTGAGCATTAATTAATGGAGAGCCTACAATTATAAACAGAATAGCAATGATCCACTTTTTCATATCGGTGCAATTATATTATTGCACAAGTTAAGGATTCAAAACTTATTCTTCGCTTTCCCCTTCACTAAGCTTTGCTTCGATGTTGTTGGATTGAAGGACTGCAAACCATTTTACCATCTTCTTCATATCGCTGGCGTACACGCGCTCAAAATCCATATCTGGATAAACTTTTTGGAAATATGCTTTAACGGCTTTAGGATCTTTTTCGGATGGTTGTTTTTCCTTGCTGGCTTCCATCGCTTTGAAAATATCCACCAAATTCACGTTTTCACGAATGGTGTATACTTCAATACTTTCAAGATGAGAGAAATTATGCACGCGACTGCTTACAAATTTGGTTGTTTTATCTTCTAATGATCTTAGGATAGCGCCATCATTTTTGCTGCTCACTAATTCAAACAAACCGCTCATTCCAGAAACGGAAATCAACTTATTATATTCCATATTAATTTCAATTGTGCTGCAAAGTAAAGGAAATTGTGCTTTTAAACACTCAATGTTTATAAGGAAGCTAAAACAGTTTGTAATCTTTCGCTCAAATCCTTGTAAGTAGTGTATCCGCGGGCTAATAAGTGAAATTTAGTTTCATTCATCTGAAGCAAAACACAGGGATACCCGGTAACCTGTAACTGTTTTACCATAGCAAACTCATAATATGCCTGCTCTTTATAGGGCTCACTTTTCAGTTTTTCGTAAAACAATTCCGGTTGTATGCTGTATTTTTCTAATAAGTGTCGGTAGGCTTCATCGTCTGTTAAATCTCTTCCCTCTTCATGAAGCGCTTTTTGTAAATCAGCAGCAAATTCCACTTGTTTTTCGGGATACATTTCTTTGAAAATGCACATTGCAATGGCCGGTTTTTCGGAATTAGGGTACCAATCGCTCAGGTCAGGATTATTGATATGCCATAAATAATCGGCTCCAAACTTAACACCACTGTATTCTTCCACTGTTTTATATGCTTTTTGAATATATCCGGCGGTTGCACTGATATGTACCGGTGTTTCCGGCAAAATCATTCCGCCCGATAAAACCTCTATTGGTAAAGAAGGATGTTCGGCAGCAATCTGCTTCATCACCGGGCTAAAACCATAACACCAGCCACAGTATGCATCGTAACAGTAAAATAAAATGGGATTCATCCCACAAAGGTAAAAGGGAAGCAGCAAAAAGCATTTATTTGTTTATATCTTTGTCCCGTTTTTACTTTTAAATTTTTACTTTTTAATTTAAATAATATGCCAGGTTTTGAATTTTTTGGAGCAGAAGAAAGAAAAGAAGTGAATGATGTATTAGAAACCGGAATTCTGATGCGCTATGGATTTGATGGCCCACGTAAGGGAATATGGAAGGCTAAAGAGCTGGAAACTGCTATCACGCAAACATTTGGTTGTAAATATGCGCAACTTACTTCTAGTGGTACTGCAGCATTAACTACTGCAATGGTTGCGTTGGGTATAGGTGCTGGAGATGAGATTATTATGCCTTCTTTTACGTTTGTTGCCAGTTTTGAGGCAGTGTTAAGTGTAGGCGCTATACCTGTTTTAGTAGAGGTAGATGAAACACTTACCCTGGCTCCGGATGCAGTTCGTAAAGCCATTACACCTAAAACTAAATGTGTAATGCCGGTGCACATGTGCGGCAGTATGGCCGATTTAGATGCATTAGCTGCAATTTGTAAAGAGCATCATTTGATATTGTTAGAAGATGCTTGTCAAAGTATTGGCGGCACCTATAAAGGAAAAGCATTAGGTACAATTGGCCATGCCGGTACATTTTCATTTGATTTTGTGAAGATGATTACCTGCGCAGAAGGCGGGGTGGTGATGACCAATGACAAAGAAGTGTATACCAATTCTGATGGGTATACCGATCATGGACATGATCATTTGGGGGTAGACAGAGGAGCTGATTTGCATCCATTTATTGGCTACAACTATCGAATCAGCGAATTACATGCTGCAGTTGGGTTAGCTCAGATAAGAAAATTAGATACTTTTTTAGCCATACAGAAAAAAAACAACCACAGTTTACGCAGTTATTTAGAACAAATTCCGGAGATAACTTTCCGCGTTGTTCCGGAAGGGGGAGTAGATAGTTGTAGTTTCTTGAGTTGGTTTTTGCCTACGGCAGAAGCTACGCAGGCAGTAGTGGCAGCTATGAAAGAAACAGGTATTTTAGCAGGAAATTTTTACTGGTTTGCCAATAATTGGCACTACATCAGCAAATGGGATCATCTTAAAAAAGCAACCACATTAAGCCGTATTTCGGCTGAGCAGGAAGCAGCTTTATTAAAACTTCAAACAACACAGTTTCCGGCAAGTGATGCCATCATCAGTCGTTGCATTTCTACCGCCATAAGCTTAGTATGGACAGAGGAGCAAATCAAAGAAAAAGGCGAGAAAATGGTAGCTTGTATCAAGAAAGTGTTGGGGAAGTAAAATTACCTCTCACTTACTACATCAATACAAATAAGAATTTATTTATATAATTAATGCTTTTCTAAGTAAAAATACAAGATAAAATATAAAATATATATTTTATCTTGTATTTTTACTTAATGGTATCAAATGTAAAACAGTTGCCTTTAGTTGATTGCTTAGATAAAATTCAAGCAAATGGCAGATTTTATTTTACCATTGAACAAGTTAAAAATGATTGTGGAATTTCTATCAGCTCTTTCAGGCAACAAGTGAAAGTGTTACAAAAAAAGGGCAAAGTAGTATTGATTAGAAATGGATTTTATGTGATAGTACCACCAGAATATAGAATAAATGGAGCCCCGCCAGTTACCCATTATATTGATGGGCTGATGAATGCTTTAAATAGAAATTATTACATAGGGTTATTAAATGCGGCTGCCTGGTATGGTGCAGCACATCAGCAACCACAATCCTATACGGTGGTTATTCAAGTACCCTATCTGCCAGTTATCAATAAAAAGTTTGCATCTGTTCATTTTCTATACAAAAAAGAATGGGATAAGGCGTTTATTCTAAAAAAAGAAACCAGTGCAGGATTTATTAATGTTTCTTCGCCTGCATTAACTGCGATGGATTTGTGCAACTACAGCAAACATGTAGGTGGCATAAGTCAAGTAGCAACTGTAATTAATGAACTTACAGAAGAGATCCAAATAAAAGATTTAGAGTTAGTCGCTTCGAATTATAATAATCTAATGGCAGTGCAGCGCTTAGGATATATTTTTGAACACTTAGGCAAGGATGAACATGCAAAATCGTTAAAAAATTTCTTGAGTAACAAAAAAATGTATCCTGCTAAGTTGGAAGCATCAAATAAAAATAGCTCGTCAAGGGTAACTGGTAATTTCTGGAAGATCATCGTAAACGAACAAATTGAAATTGACGAATGATACCGCAAGCATATATTAATGAATGGCGTTTTCATGCCCCATGGCAAGAAGATTATCAAATTGAACAAGATTTAATCATTTGCAGGGCTTTAAATTCAATTTTTAATGATGATGTATTGAAGGATAAATTGGCATTTAGAGGCGGAACCGCATTACATAAGTTATTTATCAATCCACCGGTAAGATATTCTGAAGATATAGATTTGGTTCAAATAAATAAAGAACCATTTGGTGATATGATCAATCGATTAAGAGATTGTCTTTTATTTTTAGGACAGCCAAGATTAAGGCAGAAAGCACATAACAATACACTTGTTTTTCAAGTAGATAGTAATCTTGGACCTAAAATAAAAATAAAGGTAGAAGTTAATACTAGAGAGCAATTTTCTATTTTAGGCTACAAAAAAATACCCTTTGAAGTAAACTCATCTTGGCATGCCAGTAAATCTTTAATTACCACTTTTGAATTAGAAGAAATATTAGCAACCAAGCTTCGTGCGCTTTATCAACGAAAAAAAGGTAGAGATTTATTTGACCTATGGTATGCATTGGATAAAACCAATTGTTCTGCAAATCTAATAGTGGAAGTATGGACGAAGTATATGGCAGCTGAAGGGAATCGGATTTCAAGAAAAGAGTTTGAAATGAATTTATCTGAAAAAATGACTACTTCATTGTTTTTGACAGACATGAAACCATTAATAAAACTAGGTATAGATTACGACGCAATTAAAGCAATAAATTTTATTACCGAGTGTTTGGTAAGTAGGATTTAGAAATTCAATCGGCTTACGCACTAAAATCTCAGTAAATATTTTTTTTCCTTCAACGCATCAAAGTAATTCTATGTAAATTTACCGCGAAATCAATAAGGTAAATGTCACTTAGTCAATCTCTTCAACAAAAACTACTTCAAAAACTGTCTCCCCAACAGATTCAGTTAATGAAATTGTTGCAAGTGCCCACTGCCAATTTAGAAGAAAGAATTAAGGAAGAATTAGAAGAAAATCCCGCTCTAGAACAAGGGGAAGAAGGTAGCGATGAATTTAGTGATGAACTTAAAGATGAATTTGATTCATCTGACGAAGAAGAAACAACCTTAGATGGAAGTGAGGAAGAATATGACAATGTAGACCTAACTGAGTATATTGTTGACGATGATGGTGAAATTGCCGATTATAAAACCAAAGACGACAATTATCCTGAAATGGATGATCAACAAGTGATTCCTATTAGAATAGAAACCAGCTTTCATGAGCTGATTTTAACTCAATTGGGTTTGTTGGAGTTAGATGAAAAAAGCTATAAAATTGCCGAACAGGTGGTGGGCAGTTTAGATGATGATGGTTATTTACGAAGGGCTTTGAGTTCAATTGCCGATGACCTGGCTTTTCGGCAGAGTTTAATAGTTGAAGACAAAGAAATCGAAATCATCATCCAACAAATTCAACAGTTCGACCCCCCCGGTATTGCAGCACGCGATTTGAAAGAATGTTTATTGCTGCAGTTAAAAAGAAAAACGGATGAAGGACAATCAGTAGAATTAGCCATTCAAATTTTAAGTAAATACTTTGATGAGTTCACTAAAAAACACTACGAAAAAATACAACGTGGCCTAAACTTAACAGATGAACAACTCAAAGATGTAATTCATCAAATCATTAAGCTAAACCCTAAGCCAGGTGGCAATATTGGCGAAATTAATAAAGCCGAAAGCTATATCATTCCCGATTTTTTTGTAATCAACAACAATGGCATATTAGAACTTACCCTAAATGCTAAAAATGCCCCCGATTTACGCATTAGTGAAGGGTATAAAGACATGCTGAAAGATTATGAAAAGGGAAGTAAAAAAGACAAGCGACAAAAAGAAGCAGTACTCTTTATTAAACAAAAAATAGATTCCGCAAAATGGTTTATTGATATGATTAAACAGCGGCAAGAAACGCTTATTGGCACCATGAGCTCTATTATGAAGTACCAGCAAGCGTTTTTTTTAACCGGTGACGAAACCACCATGCGCCCAATGATTTTAAAAGATATTGCAGAAATGACAGGGCTCGATATTTCTACAGTAAGTAGGGTAGCCAATAGTAAGTTTGTTCAAACAGAATTCGGCACCTATCGACTAAAATTTTTCTTCAGTGAATCGTTAAGTACCGATAGTGGGGAAGAAGTCAGTACCCGCGAAGTAAAGAAAATATTAAGCAATATCATTGAAGCCGAAGATAAGCGTAAGCCACTAAGTGATGAAATATTAACCGAAATGCTGCAGGAAAAAGGGTATAATATTGCCAGAAGAACAGTGGCAAAATACAGAGAACAATTAAATGTGCCCGTTGCAAGGTTAAGAAAAGAATTATAAAAATATTGAGTAATACAAAATAGCAAGATGTTAAATGAATCAATGAGCACACAGCCCGAAACGCCCAATCAAAATATTGTATGGAGGTTATTGGGTAATGTATTGTCCTACATATTTCATCCTATATTCATCCCTTCCTATTTCTTTTTATACCTCATTTTGCATTTCCCCTACGCATTTGCAGGAATTACAGCGTGGCAGTTAAAAATGCGCCTCTTTGGGGTAGTTTGGCTAACTGCTTTTTTTCCGGCTTTTGCAGTATTCCTTTTGTGGCGCCTGAAATTTAGTGAGAGTATTTTTTTAAGAACTCAAAAAGAACGCATTGTACCCTACATCATCACCATGTTTTTCTATTGGTGGATGTACTATCTAAGCCGAAATTTCTCCGATCAACCCGAAGTATTGAAATTTTTCTTTATGGGGGTTTTTATTGCAACCATTGCAGGTTTAATAATAAACAATTACGCTAAAATTAGTATGCATGCCATGGGAGTAGGCGGCTTCGCAACAGCTGTTATACTCACCTCTTTTTTTTATGAAGTAGCCAACGGAATACTCATTAGCATTGCATTGATCATTGCAG
>CANHJH010000027.1 GCA_947460365.1 Sphingobacteriia bacterium
GTTAATTTTGTATACCGAGTACTTCTAAATTTAAAAAAATGCAAAGACCACTTCGTGTATTGGTAGCCAAAGTTGGACTAGACGGGCATGACAGAGGAGCAAAAATAATTGCTACGGCATTGCGCGATAGTGGTATGGAAGTGATTTATACCGGGCTGCGCCAAACTCCTGATATGGTTGTAAATGCTGCATTACAAGAAGATGTTGATGCGATTGGCGTTAGTATTTTAAGTGGTGCGCACATGACGGTTTTCCCTAAAATCATTCAATTAATGAAAGAAAAAGGGATGAATGATGTACTACTAACTGGAGGAGGCATCATACCAGATGATGATATGCAAATACTTCATGAAATGGGTGTGGGCAAGCTTTTTGCACCAGGCACCTCAACAGGTGATATTGTAACATACATCAAAACATGGGTTAGCACACACCGAGATTTTTAATAAAAGAAATGTAACATGACCTACACCACCTTGCATACCTCATTAGAAAACGGAATTATTACCATTACGATCAATCGACCTGATAAACTAAATGCCCTCAATCAGCAGGTAATGTCTGATATAAACAGCGTTATGGAGGAAGTGTATAAAGACCCTGCAATAAAGTCTGCAATCATTACAGGATCTGGTTCTAAGGCGTTTGTAGCCGGAGCAGATATCAGTGAATTTACCGGCGCTTCTGTTGAAGCGGGTAAAGCACTTGCGATAAAAGGACAAAGCATCTTTTTTAAAATAGAAAATTGCCCAAAGCCTATAGTTGCATGTGTAAATGGGTTTGCGCTGGGTGGGGGTTGTGAATTAGCAATGAGCTGTCATTTTAGAATTGCTTCAACCAATGCGCAATTTGGACAACCTGAAGTGAATTTGGGATTAATACCGGGATATGGTGGAACACAACGTTTGGTTCAACTTATTGGTAAAGGAAGAGCTTTAGAATTGTTAATGAGTGCGGGCATGATTAATGCAGAAAAAGCACTACAATATGGGTTAGTAAACTATGTAGTTGCCGCTGAAGAATTACTAACTAAAGCAAAAGAAATATTAAGCAGCATCAATAGTAAAGCCCCTTTAGCTGTTGCGGGATGTATAAAAGCTGCAAACGCTGTTTTTGATGAAACCTTAAATGGATATGAAGTTGAAATAGATGCTTTTGGCAACTGTTTTGGCACAGCCGATATGCAAGAAGGTACTCAGGCATTTTTAGAAAAAAGAAAAGCCAATTTTACAGGAAAATAAAAACACCAATTTTATGGAATACAGAATAGAAAAAGACACGATGGGAGAAGTAAAGGTTCCGGCAAACGTATACTGGGGCGCACAAACTCAACGTAGTATTGAAAATTTTAAGATTGCACAGGATATCAATAGAATGCCCAAAGAAATAATTGAAGCATTTGCATTTTTAAAAAAAGCAGCGGCACTTACGAACTTAGATGCCGGTATTTTGCCTGCTGAAAAGGCTGAATTAATTGGCACCGTTTGTGATGAAATTTTAGCAGGAAAACTAAATGATCAGTTTCCATTGGTAGTTTGGCAAACAGGCAGTGGCACACAAAGCAACATGAATGTTAATGAAGTGGTAGCTTACCGAGGCCATGTGCTTAAAGGGGGCTCCTTAACCGATAAGGATAAGGTTTTACATCCGAATGACGACGTAAATAAATCACAGTCTTCTAATGATACTTTTCCTACTGCTATGCATATTGCGGCATATAAAATATTAATAGCAACTACCATTCCTGGAATTGAAAAATTAAGAGACACACTTGCCGAAAAAAGCAAGGCTTTTATGCATGTGGTTAAAATTGGTCGCACGCATTTTATGGATGCCACCCCATTAACAGTTGGACAGGAAATTAGTGGATATGTATCTCAATTAAATCATGGGTTGAAAGCCATAAAAAATACGCTGAGTCATTTAACAGAACTGGCACTAGGTGGAACAGCCGTAGGTACCGGCATTAACACGCCAAAAGGATATGATGTAAATGTTGCCAAACATATTGCTCAACTAACCGGTTTGCCATTTGTAACAGCTGAAAATAAATTTGAAGCGTTGGCTGCACACGATGCAATTGTAGAGGCACATGGCGCTTTAAAAACAGTAGCGGTAAGCTTAATGAAAATAGCAAATGATATACGTATGTTATCATCGGGGCCAAGGAGTGGAATTGGAGAGTTGTTTATACCTGATAATGAGCCAGGTTCTTCCATTATGCCAGGCAAGGTTAATCCTACACAATGTGAAGCTTTAACCATGATTGCAGCGCAAGTATTGGGGAATGATGTGGCTATTAATATTGGAGGTGCTAACGGACATTTTGAGTTAAACGTATTTAAGCCGTTAATGATTTACAATTTTTTACATAGTGCAAGATTAATAGGTGAAGGTTGTGTAAGCTTTAATGATAAATGTGCAGTTGGTATTGAACCGATAGAAGCAAATATTAAAAAGCATGTAGATAATAGTTTAATGCTGGTAACTGCTTTAAATACCAAGATAGGGTATTATAAAGCCGCTGAAATAGCACAAACAGCTCACAAAGAGGGTACTACATTAAAAGAGATGGCAGTTAAATTAGGTTATTTAACTCCTGAAGAATTTGATGCATGGGTAGTGCCGGCTCAAATGGTCGGAGAAATTAAGTAATAAAAAATGTAACCTTTACAAGGTTACATTTTTTTACCACCAATATATGTAGCAGAAACTTTGGTATTTAAAATATCGGTTTCTGCTATTTTCATGAGGTCTTTATCTAAAATAATGAAGTCGGCTTTTTTACCGGGCTCAATGCTGCCTACTTCTTTTTCTAAAAAGCCAGCTTTTGCAGCCCAGATGGTCATGCCTTTAATAGTTTCTTCTCGGGTTAATGCATTTTCAATTTGGAAGCCATTTACAGGAAAGCCTGTTGCATCTTTGCGAACAACAGCAGCTAAAAATGTTTTAAAAGGAGAGATATCTTCTACCGGAAAATCCGTACCTAATGGCAACCATCCGTTTTGCTGTAATAATTGTTTATAAGCATACGCGCCTTTCATTCTATCCTTACCCAAACGGGCTTCAGCCCAATACATATCACTGGTTCCATGTGTTGGCTGAACAGAAGGAATTATTGCAGTTTTACCAAATAAATTAAAATCATTGACGTCTACTACTTGAGCATGCTCAATTCTCCAACGTTTATCGTTGTTGGGTGATAAGTATTTGTTGTATATCGTGAGTATTTCACGATTGGCACTATCTCCTATAGCATGGGTACACATCTGAAATTGGGTGGTACTCAATACTTTTGCCAAAGAATCGTAATGCGATTTATTTCTCAACAAAAAACCACTCCAACCGGGTTGATCTGCATAATGTTTTAATAAGCAGGCTCCTCTACTACCCAAGGCGCCATCAGCATAGACTTTAAACCCGTTTACAAATAGTTTATCAGTTTTATAAGGGCCTTTTTTGAGGTACTGATTAATATTGTTATCGTTGTCGCTCAACATTACATAAAGTCGCATTTGCAGTTTATTGCTTTTTTGCAATTCATCGAGTAAATCAACTTCATTTACATCTAATCCACAATCGGTTACGGTGGTAAGTCCTTGTTGAAAGCAATTTTGTTGAGCAGTATTTAACCACTTTATATAATCTTCCCTGGTAGGTTCGGGAATTTGCGCATAAACAGCATTATCTGCATTATCAATTAATACGCCGGTTAAAAGTCCGTTACTTGTTTGAATATCGCCACCGGTAATAGTCTGACCAGCTTTAATTCCAGCCAAGTCAAGTGCAGTTTGATTGGCAATGGATGCATGTCCATCTACACGGGTAATAACAACCGGAGTAGTAGGAAATGCTTTGTTTAATAATTCATTGGTAGGGAATTTTTTGCCGGGCCAACGATTTTGATCCCAACCTCGGCCTTGTATCCATTTCATTTCGGGATGTTGCTGTGCAAATTGTTGGATTTTTGCGACGGTTTCTTCCCAACTATTTGTTCCGAACAAATCAACTTGAAAAAGTCCACGTGCATATCCCATGAAATGGGCGTGCGCATCAATAAATCCCGGATAAACTGCACTACCTTTTGCATCAATTAGTTCTTTTGCTTGATATGCAGAAATGATTTCGTCGTTTTTACCAACGGCTACTATTTTACCGTCTTTAATAGCCATTGCTTCCGCGATAGAGAATGCGGAGTCCACTGTATAAATAACTGCATGGTGCACTACTACATCTACTTTATTATTGGTACAAGCAGTAAGTAATAAAATAATGCATGCGGGTAAAAATAAGAAACGATTTATCATTTGATGTTTCATTTAAAATTGATCAATTTGGTTCCACGGAAAAGCATATTGGCGATAGTTGATTTCATATTCTTTGTTACCTCCGTAAATTAATACATTATTGCTATGTGGCTGATTTTTTTGCCAATATTTTAGCCCCTGTAACATAGATCCATCAATTTTTTTAGCGGCTTTAATTTCAACACCGAACAGTTCCATGTTTTTATACAAAACCAGGTCTATTTCATTACCAGCACTATCTCTAATGAAAAATACATCATCATTAATGCCCGCGTTTAATCTGTTTTTTTTGATTTCGGTAATGATCCAGTTTTCAAAAATAGCACCATATTGTGGATGATTGCGCAAGGTTGTTTTATTTCGTATGCCTAACAAAAAACACAACAAAGCCGTATCATAAAAATACAGTTTAGGGCTTTTAATAATACGTTTATTGGTATTATTATGCCAGGGTTGCATTAAATAAATAAGATAACTGTTTTCTAGAAGGCCTAACCAGGAAAGAATGGTTTTATTATCGACCCCGGTATTTCTGGCTAATTCATCTCTATTTAATAATTGACCTGATGCGTTTGCACACAGATATATGAAGCGGGTAAATGCAGCCAAATCATTGATGTTTTTCAATAAACGAACATCCCGTTGTACATAGGTTTGCACATAGCTTTGCATCCAAACATCGGGATGGATATTTTCGTTCCATATTTCGGGATACCCGCCTTTTAATATGTAATCATCTACGTTGTCATAATTTTTTTTTGCATCAGTTAATTCACCAAAACTCATAGGTAATAAAGATAAGTAGCCTGCTCTCCCGGCTAAAGACTGAGCAACCTGTTCTTGCAATAAAAAGTTATTGGAACCGGTAAGAATATACTGTCCTCTTTTTCTATTATTATCTAATATTTCCTGTAAATACCTAAACACTATAGGGACCCTTTGCACTTCGTCGAAAATGGCTCCATTTGAATATTTTTTAAAAAATGCAGCAGGATTTTGTTCTAATTCTGCCTGCACTGATGGAGTTTCGAAATTAATATAGGGTTTGTTTTTAAATAACAATTTACAGAGTGTGGTTTTACCACTTTGTCGAGGACCGGTAATACACAAAGCCCTGAATTGGGTTAGCCGAAACTCAGCTTCTTTAAAAATATGTCTATTGATAATTTTACCCATATATACAAAATTAAAGAAATCTTTGCATGAATTCCAAATTTACATAAAATTCCAGATTTGCAAAAAATTGCATATTTGGAATTGGATTCCAGATTTGCAAAAAATTGCATATTTGGAATTGGATTCCAGATTTGCAAAAAAAGAGCGCGGAGGGATTAACCTTCAGCGCTCTACATTTTTATATTGAACCAGATTTAAAGAATCTGTGTATCGTCGTTTACCAGCGTATTTGTTTCAACGGTATGGTGAGGCGTATTGGTTGGTTCAGCGAAATATTTTTTCTGGAAAACAAGAATAGTAATTACGCCAGTTGAAATAGACATATCTGCAATATTAAACACAGGTCTGAAAAATTCAAATTCATCGCCACCTACAAACGGCATCCATGAAGGATAGTGCGCATTGGTTACTATTGGGAAATAGAGCATGTCTACCACTTTGCCATGAAACAATCCTGCATATCCACCAGTTGCAGGGAATAAGCTTGCAATATTTTGTGTAAATGGATTACTTGATTCAAACATCAATCCATAAAATAAGCTATCTATTAAATTTCCTAAAGCACCAGCATAAATTAATGCAGCACAAATAACAAATCCGGTGTGCATTTTTTTCCGAATAAAATCTTTCAGTAAAAAACTTCCCCATATTACCGCAACCAGTCTAAACAATGTTAAAGCGATTTTGCCAAATTCACCTCCAAATTTCCATCCCCAGGCCATCCCTTCATTTTCTACAAAATGTAATCGGAACCAACTGCCTAATACATTATGTTCTTCTCCTGCAAAGTAGTTTAACTTAATATAAAATTTACTTGCCTGATCAACAAAGATGATTGCTAAAATAATTAATAGTACTTGTCGTGCTTTCACAAATTTTATGTTTACTTAAAGTCAAAGATAATGTTTGCTTTTAAACTATCATAGCATTTACTCTTCAAAATACATTCGCTTCACGCGCTGATTAATGCCAGTCATGATTTCATAAGCAATAGTGCCTGAATCAGCTGCTAAGGACTGAATAGTTACATGGTTGCCAAACACTTCTACAACATCGCTGGGCATTACATCAGAAATATCCGTAATATCTAACATAGTCATATCCATACAAACATTACCAATAACTGGGGCATAAGCGCCATTAATATACATCTTACCTATTCCATTACCCAAGCGTCTGCTATATCCATCTGCATATCCAATTCTAACGGTTGCAATTACACTATCCCTTGTTAAGATACCTTTTCGTCCATAACCTACTGTATCACCAGCCGGTACTTTTCTAATTTGAGCTACAGTGGTTTTTAGCGTAGCTACCTGCTGTAAGTTAAACTTATCGGAAATAGCACTATCAATACCGTAAAGTCCAATTCCTAAACGAACCATATCGAACTGATATGCTGGGTTTCTTGCAATAGCAGCAGTATTAGCAATATGCTTAATCACTGTATAGCCCAATTGTTGTTCTAATTCAAAACAGCAGTTTCTAAACAGGTTAACTTGTTGCTGGGTAAATTCATCCAATGCAGCATTTTCACTTGCTACTAAATGACTAAAAACCGATTTAACGATCACTTGTTGCTTTTCTATAATCAACGTTGTTAGCGTATTTATTTCATGCGGTTCAAATCCAAGCCGATTCATTCCTGTATTCAACTTTAAGTGGATAGGATATTGCTGAATACCTTCTTTTATTAAAAACTGTTGAAAAGAAAAAAATATGTTGAAGGAGAAGATCTCCGGTTCTAGATTATAGTTGATCAGTACATCAAAACTATGCTCATCAGGGCTCATCACCATGATAGGCAGACTAATACCAGCTTTTCTTAAGGCAACACCTTCATCGGCATAAGCAACCGCTAAATAATCAACTTGTTGTTGCTGTAATTTTCTAGCAACTTCACCGGCACCACTGCCATAGCTAAAGGCTTTAACCATAGCCATTAACCTAGTAGTTGGCTGTAAGAGCGACTGATAAATAGTTAAATTTTTAACCAGAGAAGAAAGATTGATTTCTAAAACAGTTTGATGCACCTGATAGTCCAGCCAGTTGGCTATTTGCTCGAATTCAAATTTTCTTGCGCCTTTTAAAAGTATATATTCATTTTGAAAATGGTTGTGATTTAACTCGTTTAAAAAATCATACGTTGATTTAAACAGGGTTACTTGTATTGTATTATCTAACCAATCATCTTGAACTATTTTTGTACTTAAAAACCTGGTGATGGTTTCACCTATTGCATATAATTTATTAACGCCCGACTGCTTTAACAATACAAGCACTTCATTGTAAAGTGTTGCATCATTTTGACCTGATTCGATAATATCAGACAAGACCACTGTTTTTTTATGACCAACTGCTTGTTCTTTTAAAAAATTTAGTGCCAGTGAAAGAGAAACTTTGTCGTTGCTATAACTATCATTTAATATAAAGCAATGATTAATTCCTTTTCTAAGTTGCATGCGCATTTCTACATGCTCGAGTTGAGATGTTTTTGATTGAATGGTTGATAGATCGTACTGAAGAAACAATAAAACAGTAAAACAAGTAAGTGTATTTTGAATAGAAATATCATCTATAAATGGTATATCAAGACTTACTTCTTTGTTTGAATAAATTGCTTTTATAGCAGTATAGCTAGTGTATTTTACCTGCTCATATACATACAATGTATTTATTTGATTTGAGCCCCAGGTTATAAGATTTCCAGCTAACTTAATTGGATACTTTACAAAATCTGCAGCTACAATAACCTCTGCAGTATGTGTAAATAATAGTGATTTTTCTGTTGATTTAATTAGGTTAGATTCAAACCCTTCGCTGTGCACATCTGTTATATTGGTAAAGACTCCGATGGTAGGTTGAATGATTTTTTCGAGCGCCTGCATCTCATTGATGGTAGAAATACCCGCTTCAAAAATACCCAGCGTATGATGCGCATTCATTTGCAAAACGCTTAGTGGAACCCCTATCTGAGAGTTGTAACTTCGGGGGCTGCGAACGATTGTAAAATCTGATTGTAACAATTGAAACAACCACTCTTTAACGATTGTTTTGCCATTGCTACCGGTAATGCCAATAACCGGTATATTAAACCTACTTCTATGATGAACAGCAATGGTTTGTAAAGCCTGAATGGTATTAGTTACCTTGAAAAATACTGCATCCGGATACAGCGATTCATCTAAATCGATATCGATAACAAAATACTTAACACCACGTAAATAAAGTTCAGGAATAAATATAGCGCCGGTTCTTCTGTGACCGCTGATAGCAAAGAATAATGTTTGTTCAGGAAAATTTATTTTTCTGCTATCTGTTACAAAATGCTGAATAGAGCCCCCATCATTCCCTTTAGAGGAAGTAGACAATATTTTTGCAATTTGATGTAACGTATAACTCATTCATTGATTAATTTACGGATTCATCACTAACATCGGCAGGTGTTCCCTTTTTATTAACTACTATCGAATAGAAAATAGACCCTGAGATGCAAGCCAGGATTATGCCTAAGGAAAGGAATACCTGTGTGGTTTTGGTAACCCATTCATTGATATAATGTTCGCCTAGCATTTTAACACCAATAAAGACCAATACGATTGCAATACCTTGCTGCAGATAATCGAATTTTGTTACGGCCCCTCTTAGTAAAAAGAACAAAGAACGCAATCCCAATACGGCAAAAATATTAGAGGTATATATAATCATAGGATCTTTGGAAATGCCCATTACTGCGGGGATGGAGTCGAGTGCAAATACCAAATCAATGGCAGCCAGTAAAACCACCACTACAAATAGAATGGTGTAAGCGGGTTTGCCATTCTCCCGGATAACATACTTGCCATTGCCATCATGGTTAACTAAGGGTAAGAATTTTTTTAAAAACTTGTACACTTTAGTATCATGTGGATCAAATTGTTCATCCTCATTTGAAGTAAACATGGTATAACCGGTATACACTAAGAAAGCGCCAAACAAATATAATATCCAAGAAAATTTAGCTACTAATGCCACACCCAAAGTAATGAATATTATTCTAAAGAGAATTGCCATTAATATACCCACTAATAAAACCCTTGAATAGAACTGTTCTTTAACTTTAAAAGAATTAAAAATGAGTATAAATACAAAAATATTATCTATGCTCAAACTCCATTCCATTAAATACGCACTTAAAAATTCTAACGGAAGTTGAACACTGCTAAGTATTTGACCCTCATTTTCTTCAGCAAGTAAATCGCCTTCTACCCAAAGAAAAACAAAGAATGCCAAGGCTAATCCCACCCAAAAAAAGGTTTGTAATAAAGCTTGCTTAATGGTAATGGTTTTGTTTTTTTTACTGAGCAATCCTAAATCAAAGCTGAGTGCAATAATTAATACCACTCCAAAAACCAGGTATACAATAGCATGTGTACTCATCATATCATTTCAATTTAAATAGTATATTTTTCTTTGCGTCTCCATTGAAAAACAAGTCCAACTAATAATATTAACACCCCAGGTGTTAATACATTTATTAATTGCCAGGTTAGTTTTTGTTCTTTTACTTTTTGTTTGTCTAATAATCGAAGTACAACCGTTTTATTTCTGCTTTCAAACAATTGTTTATCAGAAGATAAATAGTCTATGCTATTCAATACAAACTCTCTATTAGCGAATCTATAATTTTCTAAGGGCAGCATACCCATTGGCAAAGGGCCGTTGGTGTTACTGATTGCATTGGTTACGATATCGGCATCACTTACCACTATTTGTTTTCCGGGTTTTATGGTAGATGTTAGAAAGCGTTTGCCGGTAAAACGTTGAACAGAGTCTATAACAGATAATGGAATTCTATTGGTAAATAGCGAGTTGAACTTCCCTTCCAGCAAAATTGCAACAGGAATAAAGCTTTTATTAAAGCTATATAGATCTTCTTCTTTTTCTACACTATTCAAAGTAACGATAGCGGGAGAGGTAATTCTTCGGCTATTGGTATCTGTAGCTAACAAGATTGTTTTTGTTATCCCTTTGGCCATCACCGTATCGATGCTGGAAGGGAAAATAGGCAATACCCGATCAATGTTTTGAGAAATTGGGTTGGGCGTTCTTGCTGTTAAAAACGGATAATATGGCCATGGCATTCGTTGCATTCTAATACTTCCATCTGGATTTTTACCAACTACCAGGGGTATTTTAGAGCAATTCAAATCTTGTAATAAATCCGGATTAATTCTTACCCCATATTTAAACAGTAATTCATCTAGGCCTAATCCACGATCAAAAGCAGTGTATTGTCCGGCTGTTCTTTTTAAGCTATCTAACTCTGCATACAGCTTATCTATGAACCAGATAACATTTCCCCCATTCATGATGTATTGATCAATTTTCAACAGATCTTCTTCGGTAAATGGTTGCGTGGGTTTCACAATCATTAAAGTTTGAATAAGCGAAGCATTGGGGTATGATTTTTTTAAGTCAACAATTACCAACCGATAATCATTACGGAGGCTTTCGCCCAAATCATTTACGGATAGATCAACAGGTTCTCCATTCCCAACTGCATATGCAATAACAGGTACTGCTTTTCTGGTAAGTTTATCAATTGCAACAATGAATTTATTTTCGAGCAAGGCTTCAGCAGCATTTCTTGTAGCTTCTACATCTTCTTGCGGTTCATCATTAATTACGTTGTATTGTTTGAATATTTTTTTACTGCTTCGTAAATCAATCGCTATTGGTGGTTGATTGGCTCTATAACTGATTAATGCAGATGGTATAATTAACTGACTGGTTGTTTTCTCCGTATTATCTGATTCAATGGCTGTTTTTTCAAATGCAACACCCATTGCAGCCAAACTATCGTATAATTTATTTCTGGTAGTTTCATCGGCAATGTCCGCACCGGGTTTTATGAATTCAATTTTTAATTGATTAGATGCGTATACATTCATTTCATCTAACACATCTTTTACTGCTATACTTAATTTCTTGTAGTCGGCAGGTAAGTCTCCCGTTAAAAAAATTTGAATTGAAATAGTAGAATCAACCTCTTTCAGTAAATCAATAGTAGACGGGCTCAAAGTAAATCTTTTATCTGCCGTTAAATCAACCCTTAATGAAAATAACAGACTACTTAATACTACCATGATTAAACCTATAACAGCAGTCAGTATTTGATATTTTTTAAAAAATTGCTCCATTATGACTGAGAATGTTGTTGATTGATTTGCAAATGAGTTAAGTAAAGAAAAAAAGTAACCAATGCAGTAAAATATATCAAGTCTTTGCTATCAATAATTCCTCTTGCCATATTTGTGGTGTGGGATTTAATTCCAAAGAGGCTGATATAATAGTCGGCACCGCCTGAAAATACAGGTAACTGGCTCATTGCATCAAATCCAATAAATAATATAAAGCATAAAAAAGCACCCAATGCAAATGCGGTAATTGTGTTTTTTGTTATACTGCTTGCGAATATTCCAATTGCAGCATAAACTCCTGCCAACATAAAGAGGCTAATATAACTCCCTATGGTAGCACCTGTATCTATACCGCCTGTAATACTTAATGCTTGCATAGAAAAAGCATACATGACGGTAGGCAATAATGAGATGAATAAAATGAATAACGCACCGAGATATTTACCCAGTATAATTTTTGCAGGAGAGAGGGGTAAGCAACGTAAGACTTCAAAAGTTCCTGATCGAATTTCTTCGGCAATGGTTTTCATTGTAATAGCTGGCACTAAAAAGAGTAGCAACCAGGGAATTATATTAAAGAAACCGTTTAAATTGGCGTACCCGAAATTCAGTAAACTGGTATCAGGAAATACGAATAATAGCAACCCGTTAATTAACAGAAAAATGCACAGAATGATATAGCTGGTTGCTGAGCTAAAAAATTGGTTCCATTCTTTTTTACAAATCATCCACATATTTCAAAGCTAAAGTTTTATTGGGCAATTATGGATTTTTAACGCCTGAATTCAATTGTTTTATGGAAATTTTAGGTTTCAGCATCATTAGGTAAATTGAAATGGTCAAGAAAATTTATCTACTCTTCATGATGCTATTAGGTGTTGGATTTTTGATGATTATATTAAATTAAATTGCCGGAATAAGCATATTCCGGCAATAAAAAATTAATTCAAAAAAACACTTATTGTTAAACAGCAAAGCTTTCTCCGCAACCACAGCTTCTGCTAGCATTAGGGTTATTAAAATAGAATCCTTTTCCGTTTAAACCATCTGAAAAGTCTAATTCAGTATTCACTAGGTATAGGAAACTTTTTAAGTCGGTAACCACCTTAACACCGTTGTCTTCAAACACTTGATCCATAGGTTTTACTTCATTGTCGAAATCGAGCTTATAGCTTAATCCGGAACAGCCACCCCCTACCACACCAACACGCAAAAAGTAAGAAGTGTCACCGGTAAGACCGGCTTCTTCCATTAATTGCTGTACTTTCAATTTAGCTTTATCGCTAACGTAAATACTGTTTTCTGTTTCTACCATATAAATAATCCTTTTAGTAGACTTAAAATACTTTAATGTGCTATTAAATAATAGGCAATTATAAAGTAGCCATTAACCATTGATTAGTGGATTCTTTCTTCAAAAACCAACTCTTCCAATCCGTTTTTCTTACGGTAATCATTGATTGCAGACTTAATTGCATCTTCTGCCAATACGGAGCAATGGATTTTAACTGGAGGTAGATTTAATTCTTCTACTAGTTCCATATTATCGATTGCAACAGCTTGTTCAACTGTTTTTCCTTTTAACCATTCTGTTGCCAGGGAGGAAGAAGCAATAGCAGAGCCGCATCCAAATGTTTTGAACTTTGCATCAGTAATAACACCAGTAGCATCGTCTACTTCAATTTGCAGACGCATAACGTCTCCACATTCCGGAGCACCTACTAATCCTGTTCCTACGTTTTTTTTCGATTTGTCTAGCGTTCCTACATTTTTAGGGTTGCTGTAGTGATCGATTACTTTATCTGAATAAGCCATAATAATTCAACATTTAAAATTCAAAAATATTATTGTCACAAAATGTAAAAAATGAATAGAGGTGATTTAACCATCTTTTACTTTTTGCTTTTTACTTTTAATGGTGTGCCCACTCGATTTTGTCCATATCCACTCCTTCTTTAAACATTTCCCAAAGAGGACTCATGTCACGCAATTTCAATACTGTTTTACTTACCGCATCAATTGTGTAATCAATTTGCTCTTCGGTGGTAAAGCGACCTAAACCAAAGCGTAAGGAGCTGTGTGCTAAGTCGTCACCCAAACCTAATGCTTTTAATACGTAGCTTGGTTCTAATGAAGCTGAGGTACAAGCAGAGCCTGAAGAAAGTGCGATGTCTTTATTGAAACCCATTAGTAACCCTTCTCCTTCTACATATTTAAATGAAATATTAGAAACATGAGGTAAACGGTGCTCTTTGTTGCCATTTACATAAGCTTCTTCTAATTTTACCAATGCAGATTCTAATTTGTCGCGAAGTTTACTCAAGCGAGCCGCATCTTCTGCCATTTCTAATCGGGCCAATTCACAAGCTTTACCAAAGCCTACAATACCGGGAACATTTAAGGTACCGCTTCTCATGCCGCGCTCATGACCGCCACCGTCCATTTGAGCAGTAACTTTTACACGAGGATTTTTACGGCGAACATATAATGCACCAATTCCTTTTGGACCATACATTTTGTGTGCAGTAAATGCCATAATATCAATCCCATCTTTATTTACATCTACCGGCACTTTCCCTACTGCCTGAACAGCATCAGAGAAATAAAGAATTCCGTTTTTCTTTGCAAGAGCGGCAATTTCATTAACCGGTTGTATTACCCCAATTTCATTGTTGGCATACATGATAGCAATTAAAATAGTGGTAGGCTTAATTGCAGCTTCTAACTCTTTTAAATCAACCAATCCATCGGGCTTTACTTCTAAATAAGTTACTTCGCCACCAGAACGCTCAATATGTTTACAGGTATCTAATACTGCTTTATGCTCGGTGGTACAGGTAATGACATGATTTCCTTTACTGGCATACATTTCAAATACCCCTTTTACAGCTAAATTATCGCCTTCTGTAGCTCCTGAGGTAAAAATGATTTCTTTAGGATCGGCACCAATTAATTGGGCTACCTGCTCACGAGCATAATCTACCGCTTCTTCTGCTTGCCATCCGAATGGATGATTACGACTTGCTGCATTACCGAAATTTTCGGTAAAATAGGGCATCATAGCTTCTAAAACCCTTGGATCCATTGGGGTAGTTGCGTTATTATCTAAGTAAATTGGTAACTTCAACATAAATTCACACTTATTTTATCTAATAACGCAAAAGTAGTGGATAAGGTTCTATAAATTTGAGGGCATTGAGTCATCTGAATTGTTTTTCCCTAAATCGAAATCAAACATATAATTATTTATTATGTTAAAAGTGGAACATATTGGAATTGCGGTAAAAAATTTGTCTGAATCGATTAGTTTATTTGAAAAATTACTGAATACTACCTGCTATAAAACGGAGGAAGTTGGTTCTGAACAAGTAAATACCGCTTTTTTTAGACAGGGGGAGACTAAAATTGAGCTATTGGCCAGTACCGATGAAGAAGGCGTTATTGCAAAATTTATAGAAAAGAAGGGGGAAGGCATGCATCATATAGCTTTTGAAGTGCAGGATATACATGCAGAAATGGGTCGACTTGCGCAACAAGGATTCAGATTATTAAATGAAATTCCCAAAAAAGGGGCTGATAATAAGTTGGTTTGTTTTTTACACCCAAAGGGTACCAATGGGGTGCTGATAGAGCTTTGTCAGGAGTTGCAACCTGATGCCCATACTTTATAATCCTAATTTTTCTACTGCGATTTGAGCGGCAACCTGACTGGCATCTTTTTTATTATTACCTCTACCCTGTGCAAAAACTGCTCCATCTAATACAGCATTCATGGTAAATACCCTTCTTTTGCCCTCTAGTTTTTCTTCTGCCATTTCAAAAGTGATTGTTTTGCCATTTTTATTGGCCCACCCGATTAGCTTGTTTTTAAGGTTGATGTCGATAATTTCTAAATCTTCTACAATTAAATAGGGGATTACGATTTGTTGGAGAATCCAGCTTTGCGTTTTAATATATCCTTTATCGAGATAAACTGCTCCTATTAGAGCTTCTAGTGTATTGCCGAATATTTGGCTGCCTTTTAATGCATTATCGAAGCGGTTGTAAAAAGTAAGTTTTCGAAGTCCCATTTTAAGGGCAATGTCATTCATCTTTTGGCGATTAACCATTTTGCTTCTCATCTCGGTTAAAAAGCCTTCTCCTTTGTAGGGATACCTTTTAAACAAATAATCAGCAATCACCGCGCTTAATACGGCATCTCCCAGATACTCTAAGCGTTCATTATTTTCATCTGGGGTTTCCTTAACGGAACGGTGGCTCAATGCACTTCTATACAATTGAATATTTTTGGGATGAATTCCCAACATGGTATTCAATTGTTTTTCAAATGCAGAAGATGACTTAGATTGAAAAAGCTTTTTAAAGAATTGCACTATATTTTACGCTTCGTATTTTTTAACGATTATACAAGCATTATGTCCTCCAAAACCAAATGTATTACTTAATGCAGCTCTTACCAATCTTTTTTGAGGTTTATTGAAAGTAAAGTTGAGCTTTGGATCTAGATCCGGATCATCGGTAAAGTGATTAATTGTTGGAGGAACAATATCATGTATTACACTTTGAATACACGCGATAGCTTCAATAACACCGGCAGCACCTAAACAGTGACCAGTCATAGATTTAGTAGCGCTGATATTTAAATTATACGCATGATCACCAAATACTTCCGTAATAGCTTTTGCTTCTGCTCCATCTCCTAAAGGAGTAGAAGTGCCGTGGGTATTGATATAATCAATTTCATCAGCGCGCATACCTGCATCTTTTAATGCGGCAATCATTACATTGCGTGCGCCTAATCCATCCGGATGAGGGGCGGTTAGATGGTATGCATCAGCGGAAGCGCCACCACCGGCTAATTCGCAATAGATTTTAGCACCACGTTTAATAGCATGTTCATACTCTTCTAACACCACTACGCCTGCGGCTTCACCCATTACAAAACCATCGCGATCTTTGTCGTAAGGGCGGCTGGCAGTTGCCGGATCATCATTTCTTTCGCTCATGGCTTTCATGGCATTGAAACCACCTACACCTGATTCGCCGATAACAGCTTCGGATCCACCACTGATGATGATGTCGGCTTTGCCTAAACGAATGGTATCAAATGCAGTGATCATACCGTTTGTGCTAGATGCACAGGCACTAACTACTGCAAAATTGGGGCCCCTGAATCCATGACGCATGGAGATTTGTCCGGCAGCGATATCCAATATCATTTTAGGAATAAAGAAAGGATTGAAACGAGGAGTACCATCACCTTTTGCAAAGTTGAGTACTTCTTCCTGAAAAGTGTTTAGGCCACCAATTCCACTGGCAAAGATTACCCCGATTCTATCAGCATCCATCGTGTCTTTATCGATTTTTGCATCAGCAACAGCCATGTCACTTGCAACAAGTGCAAGTTGAGCAAAGCGGTCTAATTTTCGGGCTTCTTTGCGATCCATAAAATTAGTAGGCTCAAATCCTTTTACTTCACAAGCAAAACGGGTCTTGAATTTACTTGCATCAAATAAAGTAATGGGTGCAGCGCCTGGTACACCATTCAACAAACCATTCCAATAATCATCCAGATTATTCCCAATGGGCGTTAATGTACCTATACCGGTAACAACTACTCTCTTTAATTGCATAAACTGACCAGTTTAAAAGTGATAATCCGCCTTTTTGAGGCATAGGCCGCAAACAGGCGGATTAAATTATTCCTTACTAAATGATATTGCTTACTTAGCGTGCTCTTCCAAATAAGCAACGGCTTGACCAACAGTAGTGATGGTTTCAGCTTGCTCATCAGGAATAGAAATGTTAAATTCTTTTTCAAATTCCATGATTAACTCAACGGTATCCAAAGAATCTGCACCTAGATCGTTAGTGAAAGAAGCTTCATTGGTAACTTCTGCTTCATCTACACCTAACTTGTCAACGATGATTTTTTTAACTCTTGTAGCGATGTCTGACATTGTAAAAGTTTTTGATTACTGCCGCAAAAATATACATTTTGTCATATAAGCAATGGTTTAAATGATTTTTGTTTCCACAGTTTTTATTTTTTTTAGTGCAAAGATGTCAAAATGGGGCTTTTTATGCGGTTTTGTTTATGATTTAAACTATTTTAGTTCATCTAACGATTTAAAAAAGCATCCATGGCGCTTAAAATGATTGAGTTTGGGTCTAAGGAATATGATCAAATGGTTGCATTGAGGCATCAAATGCTGCGCAAACCATTGGGGCTCCAGTTTACAAACGAAGAATTAGCAAAAGAAGCAGCCAATATTCTTTTAGGCTGTTTTGATGAAGAGGTACTGGAAGGCTGCTGCATGTTGGTTGAAGTAGCACCCGGTACTATTCGGTTGCGCCAAATGGCAGTAATTTCAGGCCTTCAGGGCAAGGGTATTGGCAGAGTGCTGATGACTTTTGCAGAAAATGTTGCGCGAGATAGAAGATACCAGAAAATCATTATGAATGCCAGGGTGACTTCTATTCCATTTTTTGAAAAACTAGGCTATCAAGTATCCGGCAACGAATTTATAGACCTGACTATTCCACATGTAATGATGGAAAAGGAATTATAGCTAAATACTGTTCTAACTTATTTTTGAGCACTTATATGCTTTTTGAGTAACGCTCTTAGTTCATGCCTGAACGCATCACTCATATCATCTTTTGGTACGATGAAAAATGATTTTTCATCAAAATACAAGTGAAAAAAATGAGGGCTTTCAAAAAAATGACTGAATTGCTTCCAGTCCCAATGCATTTCCCCACGATTATTTTCGAGCTTAATTTCCAGGTCATTAAAGTTGATCGTAAAACTGTCTTGGAAGGTTGCGGCTTTCTTATAAACACTATTTGGCAAAAAATACCAGAAAGAAGCCATCAACATTACCCAAATAAAAGAACCCAATAAAAAAGGTTCCGGCCTAATTTTTTTTGAATAGAAAAGAATAGCAGACATCAATGCAAACACATTTACTAATATAATTAATATTCTTACCTCATTACGTTTGATGAAATGAAACCGAAGGGCTTGTATTACTTTCCGCTTATTATAAGAAAAATGATGTTGCATTGGCCAAAAATAAAAGAAAAAAAGTGAATATTCAATTTACCGGTCAGACCGGTAGGCTCAACAATGAGTTGCTAGACTTTGATTTAATACGTTTCCACCGCAAACGATTGCTGCAAAAAGATGCTGCATATTCCCTTCAATTTCCACAATGAATTTGGTATTTTTAGCAACCAACAATTGCCATTATGAATATTACCAAGCCACGCCTGAGTTTCATGCAAATCATTAACATGAATGTAGGTTTCTTCGGAATTCAATACAGCTTTGGGTTGCAGCAAAGTGCGGTTAATCCCATTTATGATTTTTTAGGGGCTTCGCCCGATGAAATACCACTGCTCAATTTAGCAGGACCTATGACCGGATTATTGATTCAGCCAATTATTGGCATATTAAGTGATAGAACATGGCATCCCAGATGGGGCAGAAGAAAACCCTATTTTTTTATTGGTGCGCTGTTTTGCAGCTTATGTTTGTTTATCTATCCATTCAGCAGCACACTCTGGATGGCAGGAGGTTTACTTTGGATTTTGGATGCTGCCAATAATACTGCTATGGAGCCTTATCGCGCATTTATTGCCGACAAGCTACCTCCATCTCAACATGCAAGTGGCTTTTTAACACAAAGTTTTTTTACCGGATTGGGTATTACACTGGCCAATATTTCTCTGTTTGTATTTCAGCAATTTATTCCCGGCAAACATGGTGCTATCCCCTATTGGGTTTTTGGTTCATTTTTTTTAGGTTCGGTTTGTTCTATTACTTCCGTTTTATGGAGTATTACTAAAACACCCGAAATTCCGCCTACTGATGAAGAATTGGTTGTGTTAAAAGCCAACAAAAAAGGGGTACTGGTGCCTTTTATAGAAATAGGTAAAGCAATAATTGACATGCCAAAATCTATGTGGCAATTGGCTTTAGTTTACTTGTTTCAGTGGTATGCATTATTTTGCTATTGGCAAAATGCTTCTAAAAGTATTGCGCAGTCTGTATGGAAGACCACTCCTTCCGGCGATAAAGCCTTATACGAAGAAGCCGTAGGATGGGCAGGATTAGTGAATGGATGGTACAATGTGGTAACTTTTCTTTCCGCATTTTTTCTCGTGTATCTAACCAAAAAATTCAGCCCCAAGAAAGTACATATTGCCTGTTTGCTGATGGCAGGTATTGCCTTGATTTTATTTCCGCAAATTGAAAATAAATACCTGTTTTTTGCCCCCATGACCGGATTTGGCATCGCTTGGGCTAGCATGATGGGTGTTCCTTATTTAATGGTGGTAAATGATATTCCTAAAGAAAGATATGGTGTTTATATGGGCATCATTAATATGATGATCGTTATACCCATGATTTTACAAACTACTACTTTTGGATTTGTATTGAATCATTTTTTAGGCAATGATCCGGGTAAAGCCATTGAATTTGGCGGCGTACTCTTACTGCTAGCTTGTGGCGCAACATTTTTGATTAAAGAAAGAAAGCCTGTTGATA
>CANHJH010000028.1 GCA_947460365.1 Sphingobacteriia bacterium
AGGAAACGCAGTTAAACATGCTGAATAAGTATGCTAAGAATTTAAATCAGTTAGCACGTGATGGAAAACTTGATCCTGTTATTGGAAGAGATGAAGAAATTAGAAGAACTTTACACATTTTAACCAGAAGGTCTAAAAACAATCCAATATTAGTTGGCGAACCGGGCGTTGGTAAAACTGCAATTGTAGAAGGGCTAGCTATGCGTATCGTAAATGGGGATGTACCCGAAAATCTAAAAACTAAAATTGTATATGGATTAGATATGGGTCAACTTATTGCAGGCGCTAAATATAAAGGTGAGTTTGAAGAAAGATTAAAAGGAGTCGTTAAAGAAGTAACAGAAAGCGATGGAGATATTATTCTGTTTATCGATGAAATACATACATTAGTTGGTGCCGGTGGCGGGGAAGGTGCAATGGATGCCGCTAATATACTTAAACCTGCATTGGCTCGCGGTGAGCTAAGAGCCATCGGAGCAACCACACTTGCAGAATATCAAAAATATTTCGAAAAAGATAAAGCACTGGAAAGAAGATTTCAAAAAGTAATGATTGATGAACCAACAGTGGAAGACGCTATTTCAATTCTAAGAGGATTGAAGGATAGATATGAAACGCATCATCATGTTCGTATCAAAGACGAGGCAATTATTGCAGCTGTTGAATTATCTAACCGATACATCACGGATCGATTTCTTCCGGATAAAGCTATTGATTTAATTGATGAAAGTGCTGCAAAACTTAGATTAGAAATGAACTCCATGCCGGAGGAATTAGATAAATTAGAAAGGCAAATCCGTCAGCTTGAAATTGAAAGAGAAGCTATTAAAAGAGAAAACGATGAAAGTAAGTTAAGAGAGTTAACGATCGAAATCAGCAATCTGGCAGTTGAAAGAGATACTTTAAAAGCTAAATGGAAGCAAGAAAAAGAATTGGTTGAAAAAGTACAATCAGCAAAAGCCGACATAGAACAGTTGAAGTTACAAGCCGAGCAGGCAGAGCGTAATGGAGAATATGGTAAGGTGGCTGAAATACGTTATGGCAAAATAAAAGAACAAGAAACTTTAATTGAAACGGTTTCCTCCCAGTTACTCACCAGCGGCGATAAAAGGTTGTTGAAAGAAGAAGTAGATGGGGAAGATATTGCGGAAAATGTTGCTAAAGCTACCGGCATTCCGGTTTCAAAAATGTTGCAAAGCGAAAGAGAAAAATTGTTGAATTTAGAAGATGAATTACATAATAGGGTAGTTGGACAAGAAGAAGCAATTACAGCTGTTGCAGATGCAATACGCAGGAGCAGAGCAGGTTTGCAAGATCCTAAAAAACCAATAGGCTCATTTATTTTCTTAGGAACAACCGGTGTTGGTAAAACAGAATTAGCTAAAGCTTTAGCTGAATATTTGTTTGATGATGAAGCAATGATGACCAGAATTGATATGAGTGAATATCAGGAGAAACATACAGTTTCTCGTTTAGTAGGTGCCCCTCCCGGATATGTTGGATACGATGAGGGTGGTCAGTTAACTGAAGCGGTTCGTCGTAAACCTTATAGTGTAGTATTGTTAGATGAAATTGAAAAAGCACATCCCGATGTTTGGAATGTTTTATTACAAGTACTGGATGATGGCCGACTTACTGATAACAAAGGAAGATTGGTGAATTTTAAAAATACCATCATCATTATGACCAGCAATTTAGGCAGCCACTTAATTCAAGCCGCTTTTGAAGGCGTTAATGAAGATAAATTAGATCAGGCTGCTGATACTGCAAAAGAGGAAGTAATGAACTTGTTAAAACAAACCATTCGACCTGAATTTTTAAATAGAGTAGATGAAATAATAATGTTTAGTCCACTCGCTAAAAATCAATTAAAAGGAATTGTAAGCATTCAATTAGATGGATTAAAAAAGTTGGTTGCCGAGAATGGTATACAAATTAGGTTTAGTGAATACTTATTAGATTTTCTTATCGAAAATGGATACGACCCTCAATTGGGAGCTCGACCATTAAAAAGATTAATTCAAAAACAATTGGTTAATACATTAAGCAAAAAAATCCTATCCGGAGAAATAGATCGGAATAAGTCTGTATTAATTGATGTGTTTGATGGAGTAGTTGTATTTAGAAACGAAGATGAATAATTAGGGAATGTTAAAATATTCCTAACGGGCAACACTTGGCATTATGCTTGCATCTTCTAAGTATAAAAACACATTGAATGGTATAATGCTACGCTAAAACCTTTAATTATGAACAAAACAAACACCTTTCGTCCCCTCATTGCATTAATAGCAATTGTAGCAGTAACTTTTATAGCTTGTAAAAAAAATTCATCTAGCGAATTTTCTGCAGTTGGGCAACAGACCGTTTCATTGTATATGACAGATGCTCCCGTTGCTTATGATCAGGTTCTGATTGATTTAAAATCAGTTCAGGTATTGATTGATACAAGTAAAAACACTCGAAAAAATGATACTTGTAACTTTGAAAGAATGGGGGATGATCATCATAACCGCCGTCGTGAAAACAAAGATTCAGCATTAGTTTGGGAAGATCTTGGCGTTAGTGCTGGTATCTATGATATTCTTAAGTTAAGAAATGGAGTAGATACTTTGTTGGCTAACAAAACAGTAGTTAATGGTGCAATCAGAATGATAAAATTAGAGTTGGGAACTCAGAATGCTGTAATGGTTGATAGCGTTGTTTATCCTTTGCAGTTGCCAGCAACTGCAAATCCTTATGTATTGGTTAAGTTAAAAGGGGATGAGTTAGATGAATATTTACCTCGCAAATCTAGATTGTGGTTAGATTTTGACTTGGCTAACTCTATTATAAAAGAAAGAAATGGGCAGTATTATTTACGACCATACTTTAAACCATTTGTTGTAAAAAATACTGCTAGTATCACTGGTGTAATAGCTCCAGCCGATGCTAAAGCCACTGTAACAGTTTATAACGCAACAGATTCTGCTTTTGCTATTCCAAACCGTGATGGCAAATTTAAGCTCAGAGGCTTAAAAGAAGGATCTTATACAGTTATCATCAATTCTGCTAATGGATACGCTAGTAAAATGATCAATAATGTTGAAGTAAAAACAACTAAAGAAGTTGAACTAGGTATGATTACGCTTACAAAGTAATTGTTTGGTTTTTTGGCTGATTTTAAAGGGCGGTTTTATACCGCCCTTTTGCTTTAAATAGCATGAAGCTGAAAAATTAATTTGAATTTTATTGCTTTATGATATAGGTTCTTATTCCGTTCTTTGGAATAATAATGGCTCAGATTAGCGTTTTTAGTATAAAATAAAGAATCTTTGCGACAATAATAAATGAGTTAGTATATGGCAGCACCAAAAAAAGCAGCAATTGGGTTCATTTTCATTACACTTTTAATTGATGTAATGGGGCTTGGTTTGATTATACCTGTTGTACCTAAACTGATTGAAGATTTGTTGGGGAGTTCCAATATCAGCGAAGTTTCTAAATATGGCGGATGGATGTCTTTTATGTATGCCATTATGCAGTTTCTATTTGCCCCTGTTTTGGGTAGTTTGAGCGATCAATATGGACGCAGACCGGTTTTGTTATTTTCCTTATTTGGACTAGGAATTGATTACCTCTTTTTATGCTTTGCCCCATCTATTATTTGGCTTTTTATCGGTAGAGCAATAGCCGGAATTACCGGTGCTAGTTTTACAACTGCTTCTGCATATATTGCCGATATTAGTACCGAAGAAAATAGAGCGCAAAATTTTGGGATGATAGGTGCCGCTTTTGGAATTGGCTTTGTAATTGGCCCTATGCTTGGCGGTTATTTGGGTGAATATGGAGCAAAAATCCCCTTCTTCGTTGCTGCTGGTCTGGCTTTAACCAATTGGTTATATGGCTATTTTATATTACCGGAATCTTTAAATGAATCTCATAGAAGAGCATTTGATTGGAAAAGAGCCAATCCACTTACTTCTTTATTACAATTAAGAAAGTATCCTGCTGTTTCAGGATTAGTAGGCTCATTAGTTCTGATTTATTTGGCCTCTCACGCTGTACAAAGCAATTGGAGCTTTTTTAATATTGAAAAATTTAAATGGACGCCTAAAATGATTGGATTCTCTTTGGGTGTTGTAGGCTTATTGGTAGGTGGTGTACAAGGCGGTTTAGTTAGAGTGATTAATCCTAAAATAGGAAATAAAAAAAGCGTTTTCATTGGTCTGGCACTTTATTCCTTAGGATTGCTTCTTTTTGCCTTTGCATCTAAAAGTTGGATGATGTATGTATGCTTAATCCCATATTGTTTAGGAGGCATTTCCGGGCCTGCATTACAGTCTATTATCTCAGGTAATGTTCCTCCTGATAAACAGGGCGAATTACAAGGCGCACTCACCAGTTTAATTAGCACCACCTCTATAGCAGGGCCACTGATAATGACCAACTTATTCGCATACTTTACCAGTAACAATGCACCAATATATTTTCCTGGTATATCTTTCTTAGTAGGTGCTGTATTTATGCTGCTTAGTTTGTTTTGGGCTTATAAAGCCTTGCATCTTAAAATGCAATCATAAGCCATCTAAGAAATCTGAAATATACTTTAAAGTTGTTTTCTCTGGATTGAGTTTGTATATTTTTTTGTCATCTATTTCGTTTAAGTATCTTTTACCGAAATAAAAATCTTTTCCAATTTTAGTGATGGATAATAAAGTGACTTTTTTATTGGAAGGAAAATGATCTGAAATGAATGCCTTTGAATTGAAACTCGGAATTAGCTGGACTGCAGTATTGTTGTCTTCTAAAACTGCATACACTATTGTATTTTTATTTGTAAAATTTGGGGGAAGCATAACAGCAAATCCTTCTAATTCAGAAGAATTATCAATAGGTTCTATAGCACTAATCCAGTTTAATTTATTGGAAGTAACCTCATAGCCTTTTATAGCATTTCCTGTAGCATTTTGTTTATCCCATTTTTTAATTTTTATTTCATCATCAGACTCAACCCAGCTAAAATTAAAATGGTGGTTTTTAGTTGGTTGAGGTATAGGGTTCTCAATACCTGTACACACTTTTATATTAGTTCTCTTATCTCTCTTTGTATCATTAAATCTTATCTTGAAAGTACTGTCAGGTATTAAAAAAAGCTCGTTATTGTCCTTAAAGGCTTTAATATAAAATGCGCCTACTGACTCAAAAATATTTTTTTTATAAGTTGTTGATTGTATTAATTTAACTAAATCCCCTTTTTTATTCAGACTGTGAACTACAATATTTATTTTACCATTAACTACTGAGCCTGCGGCATTTCGGAAACTGCTTTTAGAGAAAATCAGCTCTGTATTATCTGGCAAAGGGGACGTATAAGTGCTATCGATATTAAAAGTATCTGTAAATGGTTCTATGTAAGTAGATTCAAAAATCAAATCTTTAAAATTACTTCCCACTAAATTGTTCTCTGTCCAGGATGTATCATTTAATGGATTATTTTGGTAAACTTCAAAACGATCGCTATTCGATAACTCTTTCTTACATGCAGTAATGCCTATAAGAAGTGTAATTATGAATAAAGAATATGTTTTGTTTATGTTCATTTCTATTGATTATTATGTAGATACCTAACTTCCTCTTCTTGATGCCTAACGATTATTTAAATTAAACCTTAATCCTACTGCTAATCCTCCAACAGTAAATCGTTGATTAAATGTTGATGAAGCTGTTGTCATATTAGAAAGATTGTATCTTATATAAGGTTCAGCAAATACTAATGTATTATAATTGATGCGTTTAGTAAAACTAAAGCCAGCATATAATCCCAAGCCAATATTATTTTTATAAATGAGGTTAGATTCTTTTGAAAAAGATTGTGGTAATAAACTAGAATCTAAAGTAACGCCTTTATTCCAGGTGGTTATATTAAATAGTACACCAGTATTAATTCCAAATCTCCAATCTTCATTGCCAAACTCATAACCTAACAATACCGGAACATCAATGGTTTTATAACTATTGTTTACGCTGTTTGTTTTATAGCCTATTTGCTGTAGAATGCTGGTGTCACTGACTGTTATAATGCTACCGTTTGCTAATGTAATATTTCGGACGGTAATAACAGTGGTTGTTTTAACTTCATTTTCCGTTCGGTAGGTAAATTGTTCATTTGCCTGAGTATATTGTAATCCGGTCTTAACAGAGAAGTTGTCTGTGATCGGTTTTACAATTCTAAAGCCAGCACTAAACCCTAACTTCATTTTTTCACTGCTGTCTTTTCTATTTAAAAATTCTTGGGTTGCTGTATTATTTGTTACTGTTTTAAATGTAAAATCTGCAGGGGAAGCAAATGCCTCTATATCCCAGTTGGTGTTTCTCATTTTTTTGTCAGACGGACAAATTATTACATTTCTAATATTGCGGGAATGATTAAAAAGATAATCAATTTCTTTATCGCCCGATTGAATAGGCGATGGTTCATTGTCAATATGTATAGTTTCTGCATTTAATTTTATAAAAGGTTGATAGGTATCATAGTGATCTTCACCGCTAACCCCATTAGTTTTTTTATTTGAATTTACTTTAACGTTAGCATTAACCGAATTGAGTATAACTTGAGATGCTATCGGTAAATGTAATTTTCTAAATTTAAAGCCTTCTTTATTATTTAATTTTTCCTCTTTTAGAATTAATGTGTTTTGTTTTTCTTCAACCGATTCATTCAAAACTTGAATGCTCTTGGTAGCATTTAAATCATTGGGTTCTTTATGATCCTCTTCAATGGAATTGTTTTGTGTATTTGATGGGGGAGGAGATGTTACTATGTTTGAATTGGATATTGAATTAGTTGGATGATTATTATCTAGGGTGATTTTGTTGAAATATAAAAAAGCAGAAACGGTGCTTACTAATACAATTAGGATTAAAGAAGCTGCTACCATCGATATTTTGGGTAACATAAAGAAAATTCGCCTGTTTTTTTCTTCCGGTATGATCCTGTCAAATAAATCAGGCGAAACCGGGGCTTTAAATTGACTGAATTGGTCTTGTAAAAACTTATCAAATGAATTATCATCCATTTCAATAGTTGGTACAACTATTCTTTCCCATACATCTTCAGGGACTTCAGCTGAAAAACCTTTTAGTTTAACGTGTATAATATGATCAAATTCTTCGTTGGTCATTTAAACGGCAACCTTTTGTAGCTGCATTATTTGTGTCTGCAACATTTTTCTTGCTTTTACTAACTGGCTTCTACTAGTACCAGCTTGTATGTGTAACATTTCTGCAATTTCTTCATGACTGTAACCCTCAATCACATTTAAATTAAATACCATTCTGTAACCATCGGGTAATTGATTGATTAACTTCAACAAATCTTCTTGCCCAAGATTTACTAATGCACTGGAATCCACTTTGGGATGATTAGCACTATTTTCCTCCAGTTGATTAAAACTAATTTTCTTTCGTTCTAAGTGCCTGATGGCTGTGTTTACTACAATTCGTCTAATCCATCCCTCAAAAGAGCCTTCAAACTTAAATTGCTCAACGTATTGGAACACTTTCACAAATGCTTCTTGTAAAATATCTTCCGCCTCCATGCTGTCATTAGCATAACGCATACATACTCCCATCATTTTAGTAGAATGCGTTTCAAAAAGCATTCTTTGACAAATTCGATCCTTTCGGATACATCCTTTAATCATTTCTTGTTCTGTCAAGAAGCGCAATTTATATGTTTATGCAATAGTATTGATACCCGTTGAAGCAAAAACGTTGCCCGGGGCTTAATAATTCAATGGCAAGTTATTACAAATATCAAGCCCTTGTTGAGTTAAAGTGTTAAGGTGGCGTAAAATTTATATTTGCAAAAATTGGTCATGTATATAGTCCACTACACTAATCAGGCTGCCGGTTTCTTTAAATACAGCTAATTGCCGGTCAGCTCCAGTCCCGGTTTCAAAAATCTTAGTGATATGTTGAATAATATGTCTACTGCCGAGTTGATCAACTACATCATCCACAAAGTCTAAAAGTTCATATATCAATAATTTAGTATCTACTTCAGTTTCTTTACCAAAATCAATTAATTTACCTTCAATACCGTATCTACTTGCCCTCCATTTATTTTCATTAATTAGGGATCGTTGGTAAACGATGAAGTTCAGGTTTTGACTCCTGAGTTTATAAATTTTAGCACAAATTGCCTGAAAAAGTGCTGCAATTGCCATCGTTTCATTAATGGTTAATGGCACATCACATATCCTAAATTCTACTGTATTAAAAAAAGGATGCACCCGCAAATCCCACCATATTTTTTTGGCATTATCTATGCAATTAGTTTTGATGAGAAGATTGACATAATTCTCATAAGCTTCAAAACTGTCGAAATAATCCGGGATCCCTGTTCTTGGAAATTTGTCAAATATTTTAGTGCGAAATGATTTATATCCTGTATCTCTGGATTCCCAAAATGGGGAGTTGGTACTTAGTGCATATACGTGGGGTAGAAAATATCGGGCTATATTGGCAATATGAATGGCCATTTGCCGGCTTTCCATTCCTACATGAACATGTAGTCCAAAAATAAGATTGCTCCTGGCAGCTTCCTGTAATTCATCCACAATTTGATTGTAACGAAAATGGTCGGTAATAAGTTGCTTTTCCCAGTGACTGAATGGATGCGTTCCGGAAGCACCTACCCATAAACCCAAATCTCCGGCAATCTGAGCAATATTACCCCTTAAAGAGGCAACATCCATTAGTGCCTCATCAACATTTTTGCAGATATCTGTGCCAACTTCTACCACGGCCTGATGCATTTCTGCCTTTACTTTGTCCTTAAGTACGGCTTGCCCTAGTTGGACAATCTTTTGTTCATGGCTCTTTAATTCTCTGGTGTGAGGATCTAATACCATGTACTCTTCTTCAACGCCCAATGTAAAATGCTGATAATTAATTGTAGACATAATTTAAATTATTCTAAAGGTTGCTTGTTGCTGCTTCGCTTAATATATTCACCCCAAGTTAAGTTGTCCATTGCATAAACCTGCATTTGAGCCTTTTCAATTGCATAATTAGCTGCGGTTTCAACTACCCACTCAAAATTTTCCGGTCCCACACTTTTCAGGTCAGCATCCGGAGCAGGGTTACAAAAATCTATTGCATAGGGTTTCCCATCTCGCCAGGCTAGCTCAACCGTGTTGAAATCATACCCCAAATACTGATTAATTCTCAAGACAATATCTGTCATCAAATTCAGTTTTTCTTCAGATGGGTTAAAATTGGCTGAATATCTTAAGTGATGAGGGTTTCTGGGTTCGTATGACATGATTCTTACGTGTTTTCCACCAATACAATAACAACGATAATATTCTTCAAAAATAATTTCTTCTTGAAGCAGCATCACTAATTGCCCCGTTTCATTATACTTCTCAAAAAAATCATCCACATCAGTAAGTCTATACACATTTTTCCACCCACCACCAGCAAAGGGCTTCATATATGCCGGAAATCCTACATAGTTAAAAATGCCCCCCCAATCTAATGGATAAGCCAGATTGCTAAATGACTCATTTGCAGTATCATCAGGTAATTCTTTGGAAGGTAATATGACTGTTTTCGGAACAGGGATATTCACTTTTGTAGAAAGGCAATTATTAAAAAATTTCTCATCCGCACTCCACCAAAATGGGTTATTAATAACCGCAGTTCCGCATAATGCAGCATTCTTTAGATAAGCTCTGTAAAAAGGCACATCCTGACTAATTCTGTCTATTATCACCGCATATTCACTTGCATCTCCCTGTATCACTTTATCGATTTTTACTGCCTCTGCCTTAATACCGGAAATATTTTTACTATTTATTCTTTCAATAAATCCAAGTGGAAAGCTTCGTTCCTGACCATATAGTATGCCGATTTTCTTCATTTCCTATTTTTTTAATTAATGAGGGTATCATCTACATAAAGATAAATAGTAATGTACTGGTTTTTTTAAAAACCGTATAGTTTTCTTAAAATTGTATGCATTGCAGTACATTTGAAATTATGGGTAATGGTAATGCTATAGCAAATGAATGGGTTAATACAGAATCATATACTCTTCATTCTGAATACCTGAATCGGCTTGTTCAGTTTGATGTGTATTTACCCATCCAGGTTAATTCATCTGAACCTTGTAGCTTGTTGCTGATTAACGATTGCCAGGCTTTAGAAAAGATAGACTTTAAGCACATGTTAGCTAAATCATATTCAGTGCAGCAAATAGACCCGATTGTTTGTGTTGGTATACATTGCGGGGTTAATAGAAAAATGGAATATGGTACTGCATATTCTGCTGATTATTTAGGACGAGGCGCTCATGCCGGTTTATATACTAAATTTATATTAGACGAATTAATACCATTCATACGAAAAAAAACAGCCATCCACTCGTTTAAAGATAAATCATTTGCCGGCTTTTCTTTAGGAGGATTAAGTGCGTTGGATATAGTTTGGAATCATGCCAGCGAATTTCTAAAAATCGGGATTTTTAGTGCATCTCTCTGGTGGCGAAGAAAAAGTTATGAAGATGGGTATGATGAGGAAAATGACCGATTAATGCACTTGCAAATTCGTAAGGGCAAATTTCACCCTTGGTTACAATTCTTTATTCAGTGTGGTGCTTTAGATGAAAAAGCCGATAGGAATAACAATGGTATAATTGATGCTATTGACGACTCATTAGATTTAGTCGTAGCATTAAAAGCAATTGGCTACACAAATGACCATATTCAATATATGGAGTTAGCAGACGGAAAGCATGATATGGCTACCTGGGCGCGCGTATTGCCAAATTTTTTACAGTGGGGATGGGGGAGAAAGTAAAAAGGGCTATCTATTTAGATAGCCCTTTTATATTAAGTTAAAGTTCTTGTACTAGAATATGTAGCGAACACCAAACTGTGCTTGCCAAACATCTCCGATACTTGTACTTTTTCTGTAAGTTGAGTAAACTGGTATATTGTTTACTAAGTTCATTTTAAACTGAGGAATTCCAGTTACAGAATTTACACCAGATGATGCAAGTGGGCTGAAGGTATTAACAAAGTTGCTAACTCCCCATGCAGAATTCAATAAATTTCCTACATTGAATATATCAGCTCTTAATTGGATGGTATTTCTATTTTTTCCAATATTTCTGAATAATTCTAATTGAGTAGAGAAATCAAAACGAACTACATAAGGCATTAAAGCTCCATTTCTTTCAGAAACCTTACCTCTGATTTTGCTTAAATAAGGATCTTGATTGATGAATGCATCAAATGCATTTTTTTGTTCTTCAATTTGAGCTAAACCTTGTGCAGAAGTTGCAGTGAAGCTAGAAGTATACGGCACAAAATTCATTTCGCTTTTGTCACGAGGCACATACATTAAATCATTTCCAGAAAGTCCATCACCATTCATGTCTCCACTGTAAGTGTATGAATAACGACCTTGGTTTTGAGACTGACCAAATAATGAGAACTGTAATGCAGCACTCTTACCTAATTCAATTCTATAGTTTACATTACCAATTGCACGGTTACGAATTTCATTATCACTGAAAGCAATATCAGTACTGTTATTACCACGAACAGTTTGAATTGCAGACCAAGAACTGTAAGCAATTGATCCACCAGTCATGTAATCACGCGCTCTGGTAAAAGTATAAGCAGCCATCCAGCTTAAACCTTTAGCTTTCATTGGCTTTTCTAATTTGATGGTAGCCGCTATTGAACCACCTAATGGGCCACTTTCCATTACAATAGCATCTGTGATTTTAGGATTAACACGAATGGCATTGTTTAATGCTGTGCTAGATAATCCTACACCTGGAAAACGTGGTCTGTTATCAGGACCAGCAAATGTTGTAGTCGCTGATTTTAAGTTCGCGTTGTAATAGTTCACATTGTTCAAACTCTGAGTGAAAATAAATTCACCGGTAAGAACGATGTCTTTAAATAATTTCTGATCAATCGCAAAGTTAGAACGTAAAACTTTAGGGTAACGGAAAGTTCCCTCAGTAACTGCGATGTTATAAGAAGATGAAGGTGTTCCTGGATTTGGAGCAAATGTTGTATAATTTGCTGGTGTATTTGGACTGAAAGGATATGCAGCTGTATTAGATGTGTTTACTGAACCATTTAATACACCATTGTTACCCATTTGATTACTTACGTATACAAACGGAGGACGTCCTGTAAATAAACCAACACCACCACGAAGTTGTGTGTTCTTATCTCCATTAATGTCATAGTTGAATCCAACACGTGGACTAACCATTAATTTAGCACCAGGCAATTTAGACGTACTTAATTTAGTTGGATTTCCTTCATTGTCTATGAAATTCATACCATCTACTTCAGTATTAACATACCCACTTCCTGCGAAGAATGGTACATCAAAACGAACACCATAGGTAACATTTAAATTAGGCTCTACATTATATTCATCCTGAATGTAAGCTGAAACGTTGCGTGCTTTTGTGGTAACTAACCAAGGAGCTCCGCCAGGTAAATTACTGAAGCTAGCTCTGTAGTTTCTCATGTATACAGGGCTGAATGTTCTAGATTGATTGGCTAAATAACCATCTGCAGCAGTATAGAAATCATTCAAACTGTTAAACGTATAAATACCGTTTATTAATGAAGTAAATCCATTAGTGAAGGTGAAGTGCTCATAAGCTACTCCAGCAGTAATGGTATGCTTACCTAAATAAGCAGTAAGGTTATCGCTAAACTGCCATGTATCGGTATTCAACAAGTTATTTGGTGTGAAAGCATCATTACCAAAAGAAATATAAGTTCCACTTTGGTTAGCTTCTGTAGATCCGCTGACTAACGTAGAAGATGCAGAAGTCGGTAAGGATGTTAAAGCAATTGAACCATCTTGTATGTCTACTAATGGGAAGCTCTTACCCTTAATTGCTCTAAAATCTCTGTTCGCAGTGTATCCAAATGTTAACTCATTGCTGATTTTATTACTAAAACGGCTGTTTAATTGAGCAATAACTCCATAAATGTTGTTGTTGATTTCATAAGCAGAATTAGAGTATAAAATCGAATTCGCGTTATTACCTCTTGGAAATGATGAATTGGTCGTATTACTACTGCTTGCACCAACATCACGCTTTGATAATAATATGTTACCACGAATGCTTAATTTATGCTTATCATTGATATTCCAATCAATACGAGCAACAGCTTTATCACTCTTAGTTACAAAAGGATATCCCTGATAAGAACCCGCATCATAACTGAACTTCTCTTTTAAATACGTAGAAAGTTTATCAAGATCAGCAACTTTTACTCTAGAAGTGTTACCACTGATTGCAGTTGCGCCATTGCTGGCATCAGCTGTCCATGTAGAACCTACGTCATTTCTTCTTTCAGCTTCATAGTTCACAAAGTAAAATAACTTATTCTTGATGATAGCACCACCTAAGCTAATGCCATATTGCTTAACATCAAATGCAGTAGTTGTTACAGGTTGATCACCGTAAAATCCAGCTTTCGTACCAACTAAACTTTCATTACGTTGATTGTAGAATCCTGTACCATGTATACTGTTTGTACCACTCTTAGTTACAGCATTAATGCTTGCACCAGTGAAACCAGCATCTCTTAAGTTGTAAGGAGAAACGTTAATCTGAATCTCTTGTAATGCATCTAGTGAAATAGGAGCAGAGTTGGTTTGACCACCATTTAAAGCACTCAATCCAAATGAGTTGTTGAAAATTGACCCATCTAAAGTAAAATTGATTGCTCTACCATCCTGACCAGTAAATGAAGTACCATTTGATTGAGGTACTAAACGTGTTAAATCAGTCACATTACGGCTAATGGTAGGTAATGTTCCGATTAAACGTGAATTAATGTTTGTAGCAGCGCCTTTTCTGTCTTTAGAAATCAAAGCCGCTTTTCTGTTGGCAGTTCCGCTTACAGTAACATCTGATAACTTAGTTGCATTGTCAGACAAGATAAAGTCAGCAACTGTTGGCTCACCTAACTGAACTGTAACATCTGTAACAACTTCATTTTTTAATCCTACGTACGTTACGGTGATTTTATAAGGACCACCAACACGTAAAGCAGGTACAGTGTATTTACCAGTATTGGTAGATACAGACTTGTAACGAGTTCCAGATGGCTCGTGTATTACTTCAATTGAAGCACCTACTAAAGGCTCATTTTTCGCATCTTTCACCGTACCGGTAATTGTTCCGGTAGTTACTTGCGCCATTGAAATGGAAACAGTAAGAACTGCTACCAAAAACAACGAAATTTGTTTTAAAATACTCATAGTCTTTGTTTTGATCTTGCAAATATCTAACATTCATTCGTTAGAGCCCAAAATCTTGTTAAAATTATTGCCAAAATAATATAAAAATAATATTGGTTATTACAGGATAAAATTTTAATTAATCATCATAAATAATTTATAATCAAAGGATTAAGTAATATTACAATAAAATAAAATGTCAATAACTGCCAATACTTGTTAATAAAAATTTAACCTAACACCCAATTGTAGCTTCCATTCTTTCCTAAAATCTGAAAAAATTCCATGATGCCCCCATTTTTTTGTAGCCTCAACCATTGCCGGATCAAAATTAAAAGTGGGTGTTAATTCCTCTTTCCCTAGAAAATCAGCAAAATGTATCAATTTGATTCTTCCCCCCGGCACATAATCATGTTGTCCCCAATTTGAATTCAACAAATTCCCTGCATTGATTAAGTCGATTGAAATGGACAGATTGTATTTGCGATGATTTACCTTATAATTTCTTGTTACCATCATTTTTATATCAAACTGATGTGTAAATGGTAGTCTAAAGCCGTTCCTTTCTGTGTACTTTCCTCTAGAATTACTCAGGTATGGATTGTTTTGTAAAACCCATTCCAGTGCTTGTTTTTGTTCTTCTCCAGAATAATAATTACTTTTTGTTACCAGCGGGATAAATATTTGTTGTTGTAGTTCTTCTGAAGTTGGTACATACAATAAATCGTACCCGGTTGAACTCACATCATCCCTGTTAACACTGTTTTTATCATATACATAACTAAAGGAATTACCCGAAGCTCCTTTATAAACAACTGAAATGATCAACTTGCTTTTTTTGTTTAATCCCCACTCATTTTTCGCAGTAAAAAAAATGGAATGACCCGGACTGAAATCTGATCTGGCTAACCGAATATCATTTCGTCCATGAACCTGTTCGTTCAATCGCCATTGACTTAATAACGTAGTATAGTTGCCATCATAAACAGAATAAGCCTCCCCGAAATTATATTGTATAGAAAAGTAAGCAGATGCTACTGACTTTATCATATGCACTCCATACCTGTATCCAAATCCATGCTGATTACTATTGTTTTTCATTAAAATGATGTAATCATAAGGATTGCTGCTATCTGATAATACGGGTATTTTACCTTGATTATTTGTCGAATAAACCAATCGATTATCTGGGCCCTTCATTGATGTAACCGCTGGTAAAATATTCACATTACTGAAATCAATTTCATCATTATTAAAATAATACATCAGATCTGCCTGAACAGACCAATTCCTCTTCCACTTTTTATGAATAAGTAAACTGGATCTCCAAACGCTTGGCATTGCAATTTTATCTGCAATTAAATTCAATACTCCTTTTTGCCCAGTCTGTCCGAATTGCTCAGGCTTCCATTGATTTACTGCAGCAGGATTAAACCGTATTATTTTTCGTTGAATTTCGCCCGGTTCAAAACTGCCATAAACTACTCCATTGTTGCTATAAACTCCTGCCAACCAGGCTATTGGCATTCTCCCTCCAAACAGGCCTGTTCCCATTTCAATTCGCAAATTCTTTTTGGGGATGGTATATTGAATGTTTATTCTTGGGGAAATACTCCACTGAATGGATGGGTTCTCCCCATATTGCGTATTCGACAAGTTGTAATATTGTTGAATTGCGGGTAAAATTTCTTGTGCGGTCAAACTGTCTTTCTGCGCATTGCCTAAAAGCTTATGGCTTGTTATTCTTATTCCGGTATAAATACTTAAACGCTTATTTATATTGATTTGATCATTCAGAAAAAAAGCATACTTAATTAATCTTGATTCATTTTTTATTGGTAATGAAACTGGATTTTCGCGGAGTCCTAAATAATAATTGATGGTATAATCTACAGGTTTAATGCCCCGCAAAAAGTCAATCGGTGAATAATAAAAGTAACTTCCAAATGTGTTTTGTAAAAAATAGTTTTGTGTTGTATTCATTTCTATATCAACCCCGGTAGATATAATATGTTTCCCTTTATCTATGCTTAATTTGTCCCGTAAATTAAAATTCCCTTGCTGGGTTGAATTTTGGATTGCATCTGTGTTACTCCCTAAAAAAATAAAACCTTCTCCGTCTAATATTCCAACTGAAGGAAATGGCTTCCCAAGAAAATTAATATCATCTATTGATTTAGAATAGCTTAAGTTAAATTGATTATTTATTTTCTTAGTGAACAATGAATTTAATTCAATGGATGCTGTGTAAAAACTACCAGTAAATTTTTTCCCACTATTATTAAAAAATAAAAATTGAGGTGTACTTTCTGTACTCATTATTTTTTCTGAATTCCCTTTCTTCAAATTAAAAGTGATCCGATTTTTTTTATTGATATGATGGTCAATCCGTAGCGTAAATCTGGAACTCTTATTGAATTGAAAAGCAGTTAAAGTGCCTGGGTCATACTCGAAATTATTTTTTACTGAATTGATGAAACTTTTTAATTGACCTTCATTCAATAAGTTGCCCTTGTAGGCACTAAATTCAAATGGTTTAACCCAATTTGATTGCTGATATTCCGTATTAAAATAGTAAAATGTTTGATTATAGCGGATGGGGCCGCTTAATGTTATTCCTGTTTGATTGTAGGATTGTTCATGAAATTTATTATACTGATAAACACTTGAATAAGGCTTATTTTTCCCCGATTTGGTGGTAACATTAATGGCCGCACCGGTATATCCTCCAAGTGATGCGTCATAAGGTGTTAACTGAACTTGGAGTTGCTCAATTGTTTCAAATGAAAGTGGGCCGGAATTGGTTTGCCCCCCATATGTGCCGGAAGCACTTAATCCAAACATATCATTTTGTAAAGCACCATCAATATAAAGTGAATTGTATCGATTGTTCTGTCCCGAAAAAGATACCGCTCCGGTAGATGGATCTTTGATATATGCTTGAGGAACTGCTGCAAATAAGCTTGAATAATCTCTGCTACTTAACGGAATATTATCTAGTGCTGAACTGTTTAACGTAAAATATCCATTGTTTTCCTGTAATTTCCCTTTAATGCTGCTGGTGATTTTTACAGGGAGCAATGTATTAATAGCATTGTTTAAGGCAACATCTAATTGAATATTTTTCCCAAGTAATACCTCAATATCATTCAATATTAACGTGTCTGTAAAAGGGCTCGTAAAAGTAAGTTGGTAAGAACCTCCCGGAATCAGGTTGTTGAACTGAAAATTTCCGGCCTTCTGTAAAAAATATTCTTGATAATAATTATTAGATAAGTTATATAACTTTATAGTAATTAGATGATTAGTGTCATTTTTTAGGTGAACATTACCTGAAATATTACCTGTTGTAATTTGCGTATTCCCAACTATGTATGTTAAAATGAATAGCGGAATGATTAATGCCTTTTTCATATAAAACGTTTCAACATCCAATGCTATTGCTTATCTCCTGAAATAATCAGCGTATTTATACGTAATTTTTATATTTTTTCACGGTAAATACATTCGTTGATGTTCTGCCATTGATTTTGTAACTTTGCAGCTTAATAGATGAATATGCTTGATAGGATTGAGGATGCAATTGAAGATATAAGAAATGGGAAAATGGTAATTGTTGTTGATGATGAAGATCGGGAGAATGAAGGCGACTTTATCATTGCTGCCAGATTTGCAACTCCTGAAGTAATTAATTTTATGAGTAAAGAGGGGCGTGGGTTGATTTGCGCCGCTTTAACTGAAGAACGTTGCGCGGAATTGGCATTAACTCCAATGGTGAGTTCCAATACTTCATTGCATGAAACCGCATTTACCGTTTCAGTAGATTTAATCAGTGAGGACACTTCAACGGGCATTTCTGCTCAAGACAGATCTAAGACCATACTGGCTTTAATTAATCCTGATACAATCGCTGCTGATTTAGGCAGACCGGGACATATTTTTCCTCTACGAGCAAAAAATGGGGGTGTCTTAAGAAGAAGCGGTCATACAGAAGCCACTGTAGATCTGGCACGACTTGCAGGATTGGAACCCGCAGGTGTTTTAGTAGAGGTCATGAATGAAGATGGTACAATGGCTCGGTTACCTCAATTGGAAGTTATTGCGGCTAATTTTAATCTCAAAATTATTTCTATTAAAGATCTGATTGATTATAGGCTGAAAATGGAGACCTTAATCGAAGAGTTGGTAAGTGTTGATATGCCAACACAATTTGGTCATTTTAAATTAGTTGCTTTTAAAGAGAAACTCAGTGGTGCAGAGCATCTGGCTTTAGTTAAAGGGGAATGGAATAAAGAGGAGGCTGTACTAACCCGTGTTCATAGTAGTTGTTTTACCGGTGATATTTTGGGTAGTTTCAGGTGCGATTGTGGGGAACAATTGCACAAAGCCATGCAAATGGTTGAAGCTGAAGGGAGAGGAATTATTTTATACATGCAGCAGGAGGGAAGGGGAATAGGATTGATTAATAAATTAAGAGCCTATAAACTTCAGGAGCAAGGGATGGATACAGTTGAAGCCAATTTGCATTTGGGTTTTAAAATGGATGAGCGTGATTATGGAATCGGCGCACAAATACTTCGTCATCTTGGAGTAAATAAGTTGAGATTAATGAGTAATAACCCAAGAAAACGTGCAGGGCTCAAAGGTTATGGTATTGAAATAACAGAGGTAGTTCCAATAGAAGTACCGGCTAACCCCCATAACGAAAGGTATCTGCAAGTGAAAAGAGATAAAATGGGGCATACCATACTTGGTCACTAATTGCTTAGTTATCTTCTTCTGTAGGACTGATGATCCTGTTCTGGTTCTTCTTTTTCCCTTTCTTTTTCATAGGCCTTAATGATGGCCTTTACCAGTTTATGCCTTACAACATCCTCTTCGGTTAATTCTATATGCGCAATACCGTCAATATTTTTTAATATTCGAGAAGCTTTTTCTAAACCACTTCTCATATTTCTGGGTAAATCTACCTGAGTAGGATCTCCTGTGATTATTGCTTTAGCATTCGCTCCGATGCGTGTTAAAAACATTTTCAACTGTAAATCATTAGAGTTCTGCGCTTCATCCAAAATAATAAAGGCATTGTCCAGGGTTCGTCCTCTCATATAGGCTAATGGAGCAATTTCAAGAGTTCTGGTGCTCATATAATATCCCAACTTATCAGCAGGTATCATGTCGTCAAGCGCATCG
>CANHJH010000029.1 GCA_947460365.1 Sphingobacteriia bacterium
AAACAGAAGGTACCTCCCTGAAACATGGTATTTGGAAGTATTATAATCCAAATACAGGGGCAATTATAGATACGCAGGAATACTTTATGAATAAAATAAAAACGGATGCTGACGATGATTCAGGATATCTGCCCCCGGTTAAAAAGAATAGTAAACCTCTTTCTGATTCAATCGCTAAAAAACCAATAACGAAAGAAATTGTTGAATTTGAAAAGAAAATGGGAAAGAAAAAGAACGCCAAAGTTCAGGATGGCAGAACTTATTAGCAATTATTTTACTGCGCTGTTCTTTTCTTCCAAGACTCAAAAATTTCGATGAACGTAGTTTCTAAATTTTTAGTAATCGACCAATTAGGATAATGGGCTTTCATTTTATCCAGGTTCGAAATATAACAAATATGATCACCTTGTCTGTTTTGGTCAACATATTCATACATCATTTCTTTACCCGAAATAGAGGAAATTAATTTAAATGCCTCCAATATAGATATTGAATTTTCTCTTCCTCCACCAATATTATAAACTTCACCAATTCTTGGTGCTTCTATAAATTCATTAATGAAATTCACCACATCAAATGCATGAATATTATCTCTAACCTGTTTACCTTTATAACCGAAAATATTGTATTTAATCCCTTCCAAATTACACCTGATTAAATAGCTTAGAAAACCGTGTAATTCAACACCGCTATGATTCGGACCAGTTAAGCACCCACCGCGTAAGCAACAGGTAGGCATATTAAAATATCTGCCATATTCCTGCACCATCACATCAGCTGCTACTTTAGATGCTCCAAAAAGTGAATGTTTTGATTGATCAATGGTAAAAGATTCTGCAATGCCATTTATATAAGCCTCGTCTTTGAAGTCGTAGCGTGTTTCTTTCTCTTCTAAATTCAATAAATTAGGCGCATCACCATATACTTTGTTGGTAGATAAATGAATAAATGGAGTTGCTGGATCACTAAGTCTGTTTGCTTCTAATAAATTCATCGTACCAACTGCATTCACATCAAAATCATCAAAAGGCCTGCTGGCAGCTAAATCATGACTAGGTTGAGCAGCAGTATGCACTATTACATTCACTTTTTGTTGTTTTACAAAAGCCACTAAAGTTTGCCTATCTCTGATATCTATAGCATGTGTGGAGAAGTTATTAAATTGGTCGGTTAATCTTTTTAAATTCCAGGTGGTATCTCCTTTAGCACCAAAAAAATCGGCACGCATATTATTATCAATCCCAACAACCTGATAGCCTTTTTGTGCAAAAAAAGTAACTACTTCACTCCCTATCAAACCACCTGCGCCAGTAACTAAAATTTTTTTCATTCAATTATTGAATTTGTACATTATTTAATTCAGCCAACTTTTCTAAAAATAAGTTCAAGCCTTTTCGCTTTTCATCAGTTAACAAATAACTTAAGTTCTTTGTATAATAATAATTAAGGTCATATTCATTAAATTCAATAGCATTTAATACTTCAGAAATATGATTTACCCCATAAGCATTAGCTTTATCAAAAATATCGATAAAATGTATATCTAATACTTTATTAGATACCCATGTAGCAAATACAAATGGCAATCCAGTATAACTTTTCCAAGCTGCCCCTAAATCATACATGAATGCCGATTTTTTTATTTGAACCAAAGCCCTGTCTCCAATTACAACTGCTGCGGTAGTACCGCTTATCTTTTCAATAAAATCGGGTGTGGCTTGTTCAAATGTCACCTCCTTTTTCCAATATTCTTTCAACAAGATCTTCGCCAGATTAACTGAAGTTCTGCTTTGATAATCTAAAATGAGCGTGTCGATTTGATCCATTGGAACTTCACTAAATATAGCAACAGATGCAACTTCGCCTTCTGTGCCGATGCAATAATTTGAAATAATATGGGCTTCATCCAAGAACGGAATCATCGCTACCGGAATTAGTCCTACGTCAATGTCATCATTCAATAATTTTTCAGCTATTATAGCAGGATAGTCTTGAATTAAATTAATTTCATCCATCAAACCCGAATTTGCAATTCCATATAAAAAAGGTCGGGTATTTAAATAACTTACCGCACCAACTCGTATTCTCTTGTTCAATTCTGTTACTTTTGTGCAAAGAAACGAATAATAATACTATGGAACTGATGAACTTAACAGCAATTTCACCTATCGATGGACGATATAGAAGTAAAGTAAGCCAATTAGACGAGTTTTTTTCTGAATATGCACTCATAAAGTACCGGGTATTGGTTGAAATTGAGTATTTCTTTTTTTTAGCAGACAATCGTTTCTTTAAACTGCCTAGCAAAGCAAAACAACACTTAACAGCACTTGTAGAGGATTTTAGCTTAGAACACGCACAACATATTAAACAATTAGAATCCATTACCAACCACGATGTAAAAGCAGTTGAATATTTTTTAAAAGAGCAGGTAGACAAAGCAGGAATTAGTCACTTAAAAGAGTGGATCCACTTTGGGTTAACTTCACAAGACATCAATAATACCGCTATACCACTTAGTTGGAAACATGCGATGGAGCATGAATACTTACCCGGGTTAATGAATCTGAATAATAATATCCACCAACTGGCAAAACAATGGAAGAACATAGCGATGCTTTCCCGAACACACGGGCAAGCGGCTTCTCCAACCAGATTAGGTAAAGAATTTATGGTTTTTGTAGAACGGATTAACAATCAAATAGCATTATTTAGCAATATACCTTATGCGGCTAAATTTGGAGGTGCTACCGGTAATTTTAATGCGCACCAGGTGGCTTTCCCTAAACGAAACTGGATAGCGCTTGGCAATCAATTTGTTGAGGAGTCATTAGGCCTTCAAAGGATGCAATTTACCACACAAATTGAGCACTATGACTCATTGGCAGCTCATTTTGATACCATAAAAAGAATTAATAATATATTGATTGATCTATGCAGAGATATCTGGACATACATTAGTATGGACTACTTTAAGCAACAAACCAAGAAGGGAGAAGTAGGGTCTTCGGCAATGCCGCATAAAGTTAACCCGATAGACTTTGAAAATGCAGAAGGTAACTTAGGCCTAGCCAATGGAATGCTTGAAAATATCAGTGGGAAATTACCTATTAGCAGGTTACAAAGAGACCTAACCGATTCTACTGTTTTAAGAAATATAGGTGTGCCAATGGCGCATATTTCCATTGCCATTCAATCCATACAAAAGGGGCTTACAAAGCTAATATTGAATGAAGTAGCAATTAAAAAAGATTTGGACAATAATTGGGCGGTAGTTGCCGAGGCTATACAAACTATTTTGCGCAGAGAAAACTATCCAAACCCGTATGAAGCCTTAAAACATTTAACCAGAGGTAAAACACATATTGATAAACCAACCATACATAGCTTTATTAACTCCTTAAAAATATCCGGGACTTTAAAAAAAGAATTAAAAGCAATTACACCGGCTAATTATACAGGTATAAACCCGGAATTTTAGTAATAACCTTAAAATAAGTTAGAGATATCGATTCTTTGGTATTGTATTTGCTTACTATATAAGATTGTTTATTTTTTGCTAATTTCTGATAATTGAAGAGAACATTAAACATAATTCGTAGAACAATATTAATTATTCTAGCACTTATTGTAATAATCTTCATTACCATACAAACAGATTATGTTCAGAATAAACTAATAAAAATTGCAACAGGTAAACTTTCCGCAGCATTAGGAACAGAGGTTCATATAAAGTACATCAGTGTATCTTTATTTAACAAGCTGAATCTTAAAGGCACATTGATAAGAGACCAAAAGCAAGATACCATTCTTTATGCTGGTAACTTAAAAGTAAATATTACAGACTGGTTCTTTTTAAGAGATAAAGCAACTTTAAAGTACATAGGACTGGAAGATGCAGTGATAAAACTTCAAAGAAAAGACTCCACTTGGAATTATCAATTTATAGCAGATTATTTTTCTTCCCCATCAGCTAAAAAGAAAAAAAATAAAAATGGCATTGAATTAGGACTTCAAAAAATAGATTTAAGCAATATTCATTTTTTTAAAAATGATTTATGGACTGGAGATATCATTAATGCTAAATTGGGTGGTGTTATCATTGATTTCGAAAAAGTAGATTTTAATAAAAATTATTTTTTATTAAACAACATAGAATTAAACAAACCCAATGTTACGCTATTAAGTTTACCTGCTTCCCCTTTAAGAAAGAAGAAGTTAAAGAATATAGCCGAAGCCGCCGCCGATACTGGCTTGTATTATAACGGATCAAGAATAGACCTGTCAGTAAATAACATTCACATAAATAATGGTAGTCTTTTCATTGAAGGCGACTTAGACCGCCCTATCCCCTATTTTGATGGTGCGCATATTCAATTATCCCGATTAAACGGATCTATTAATCAGCTGCACTTTAAAGAAGACACCATTAGAGCAATGGTGAATCTTTCAACAAAAGACAGATCGGGGCTTGAATTAAAAAAGTTAAAGACCAGGTTCAGATTAACGCCACAAATAATGGAATTAGCAGAGCTAGATCTTCAAACCAATAAAAGCAAAATAGGGAACTATTATGCGATGAAGTTTAATGAATTTAATGAAGATTTTAACGAGTACATCGATAGTGTTGTAATGGTAGCAAATCTAACCAATTGCAAAATCCACAGTGACGATATTGCATTTTTCGCTCCTGAACTTACTTCCTGGAATAAAGTGGCCTTAGTTGGTGGGAAATTTTCCGGTACCGTTGCAGATTTCAATGTAAATCATTTTACTGCAAACATAGGAACCACTACATCACTTTATGGAATACTAAGCATGAAAGGGTTACCATACATTAATCGCACAATAATTGATTTTAAAAATGGCACCCTAAATACAACGGCATACGATTTGGGATTTTTTATGCCATCATTAAGAAAGATCTCATTTCCAAATTTAGCTGCACTCGGCCAAATATCCTATAGAGGCGATTTTAATGGCACAATTGAAGACTTTAGAACAACAGGCATCTTCTCTACTCAACTTGGCGGATTACAAACTAATATTAGTATGAAACTTCCCAGCGAAGGGGAACCAACGTATTCCGGAAATTTAGAAGCTACCCGGTTTAATGCCGGAAAATTTTTAGCAGTACCACAATTAGGCTTAGTTGATTTCAAGGGATTAATAACGGGTAGTAGTTTTAATATCGATAAATTAAAAACGAAATTAGATGGAACTGTGTCTTCCATAGAATACAAAAACTATCGGTATACCAACATAATTGCTAACGGTACTGTTCAAAAGAAATATTTTAATGGGGAACTAGAAATTAATGATCCAAACCTAGGCTTTACGGCTGATGTAGAAGTTGATTTCAGCAAAAAACAACCCCTGATTAATATAGTAGGTGATTTGGCAAAATCGCATTTAAAAGAACTGAATTTTTTAACTGATGACATTGAAGTAGTAGGACTTTTAGATGCAAACTTTGTTGGAAATGATATTGATAATTTTACAGGTACCACCAAATTTTTAAACGCTGTAATTAAAAATAAAAAAAACAGAATAGCTTTTGATTCGTTGAATATTACTTCACTTTTTAGAGATTCGATTAAAACATTAAGAATTGGAAGTAATGACTTCAACGCATTGATAGAAGGTAAATTTAACATACTTTCCTTACCTTCTAGCTTTCAGGCTTTTTTATACAATTATTATCCCAGTTATATAAAATCCATAAAAAAAGCACCACAAAATCAACAGTTTAAGTTTAATATAAATACCCAGTATTTTGAACCTTATCTGAATTTGTTTAACAAAAACTTACTGGGATTTAATGATGTGTCCATTAATGGCTCAATTGACACTAAAAGCAATCAGTTAGCCATCAATATATCAGTACCATATGGGAAATATCAAAAAAATGCAGTTGTTGGTTTTGATTTAACCGGTAAGGGGAATTTCGACTCGTTAACCGTATCAAGTACAATAAAATCAGTTGAAGTGGGTGATAGTCTTAAATTTCCTAACTCTACTATTAGCCTATCTTCCAGAAAAGATCATTCAATTGTTTCAATCAATACCAGTGCAACCAATACTTTAAATAAAGCCAATTTAAATGCCGATGTTTACACATTAGTTGATGGTGCAACCATACAATTTAGCCCCTCTACATTTGTTCTGAACGACAAAGAATGGAACATAGATAATGGAGGTTCTGTTACTTTCAGAAAAGATTTAATGAATGCCCAAAACTTAAAACTCACACAGGGTTTTCAAGAAATTTCGATTGTGCCGGGTAATGAAAAAGATGGGAAAAATAACAACCTAAGAATAAATTTAAAAAATATTATAATTGGAGATATTACCTCCCTCTTTATGAAGCAACCTCAGTTAGAGGGTATTGCTTCAGGTTCTATAAACTTAAAAAATTTCTTCAGCAATTTCTCTGCAGATGCCAAATTGAAAGCCGAAAATTTTACAATGGACAATGATTCTATTGGAATATTAAATATAACGGCTGGCTATCAAAAAGAAACCGGAATTATACCCTTTACTGTAGTTGCTCCAAATAAAGAATATAATTTTAATGCCAATGGTCAATATGATTTAAAAGACACAATCGGTAATCCACTTCAAACCAATATTCACTTAGTCCATTCTAAAATAAACTTTTTAGAATCATTTCTTTCGGATTTATTTACTAAAATTTCAGGAGAAGCAAGCGGAGATCTAAGTATAAGTGGTAACCCCGAAGCGCCGGATTTGCTAGGTAATATTACGTTGAAAAATGGGGGGATGAATGTTAATTATACGCAGGTATACTATCATATAGACTCCGCATTCATTCAATTCAAAGATGATGGAATCGATTTTGGAAAAATTACAATTAGAGATCAGTACAACAATAATGCAACAGTTACAGGGAAGTTGTATGAAAAAGGATTTAAAAATTTTGGATTTGACTTTAATTTAAATACCGATAAACTATTGTTGATTGATACCAAATCAACCGATAATGAACAGTTTTATGGCAAGGCCATTGGAAAGGCCTCTTTAAGTTTTAAAGGGCCGGAATCTGCCTGTAAAATGAGCATTGTTGCTGAAGCAAATGATAGCTCCCATATTTTTATTCCCAACACGGAAAGTAAAGAGAGTGGTGCGGCTGACTTTATCGTTTTTAAACAATATGGGACTGAGATGGAGCAGATTAAAGAGAAAAGTAATTTTAATTTGCTGGTAGACTTAGACCTCATTGCTAATAATAAAGTACAAATAGATGTCATTCTGGATGAGTTAACCGGAGACGTGATAAAAGCAAAAGGAAACGGAAGATTAAAAATTAAGGCAGGTAGCATTGATCCGCTTTCAATTAAAGGCCGTTATAATATTGAGAATGGAAATTATGATTTCAATTTTCAATCTTTATTAAAAAAGAAGTTTCAATTATTACCGGATGCAGGAAATTATATAGAATGGAATGGTGACCCTTTTAAAGCCGAACTACATATAGATGCGCAGTATACAGCTGAAAGGGTAACCCTGAATGACCTTATAGGAAAAAACTCATTTAGTGGTTCTGTTAAAGGATATCGGGGAGATGTATATGTTATTGCAATACTTCGCAACGAATTAAGTAGGCCGGATATTAAATTCAGGTTAGATTTTCCACAAGGAAGTCCAATTAAAAATGACAATGAATTTGCGCAATACCTCACCAGAATTCAAAAAGATGAAAATGAAATGTTGAAACAAGTTTCATTTTTAATCGTATTTGGATCTTTTGCTCCTGCAGGTGAAAAAACATCTACTGTTGGTACCAATCCATATTCTACGATAGGGTCAATCGGCATTAATAGTCTTTCTCAGATTTTAACTAAAGAAGTTAATAAAGCATTATCTAACTTATTATTTAAACTTACCGGTGACAAAAGCCTCCGTTTTGATTTAGGCGCATCCATGTACAATAGTTCAAATATTTTTGGATCTGATGGGTCTAGTCTACAAGCAAATAGCAGCTCACAAAGCACCAGAATGAATTTTAATTTCAAAGTAGGTAAAAGCTTGTTTAATAACAATGTTATAGTAACATTCGGAGGTGATCTAGACTTCAATTTAGGAACCAGCACTTCAGTTCAAAGTGGAAACCTTCAATGGTTACCAGACTTAAATATAGAAATTGTATTATCAAAAGACAGGAAACTACGTGGCATTATATTTAGTAAAAATAGTTTAGATATAAGTGGTACGAGCTTTGGCAGAAGAAATCGACAAGGAGCCAGTATTTCATACAGACAAGACTTTGAAACAATTTTTGCCAAGAAAGAAGAAATAATTGAAGCCCCACCAGCTGATGTAAAAGACAAATAGAAAATGAATGTATTAAAGCTAATACAAACTAGCAGGTGGCAGCTTAATGCAACTTCTTAAACGATAAACATAAAAATATCGCACAATGCCCTTGCCTCTATATTGAGGAATAATTACAGGCTGTTGGATTTCTTTAAAATACCCACCCAGAGCATTGCGCACATCTATGGGAATATTGGATGGAACAATACAATATGCATCTGCGCCAATGACCAGTGCTGGTCTTTCTTTATTTAACCAAGCGAACTTATGCAGATCATTTAATAAACCTATACCAATTAGAGGTACCCCGGATTGTCGACTAACATAAAACTCTATGTGGCCAGCAGGAAACCAGGCAGTAGCAATAAGTAATGCATTAGACTGCATTTTGTTTTCAGCCACATCATTTTTAACTAATGTACTGAAATTGATACCCAATTTATTCCAACCCGATAAATCAAGTGTAGGACAATATTCACCGTAATTGTCTTTGTCCTTACTCCCAAAGTTAACCGGTGATAAATTAACAACGAACATGCCGGCTATTAAAACACCCAATACAAGGCCAATTGCAGCCTTAATAAGGCCGGGGAAATTAGATACGTAATACTTATCCAAATATAGCGCTGCTATAAAAAACAGGGGTATAAATGCTGGTCCTGACCAATGAGGCAAGGTATTATTAAACATTGATACCCCCCAAAAAACGATGAGCATTGGTACACTCATACAAAAAAGCCAAACAGCTGATTCCTTAATTGGGAAAGTGATTTTTTTTCTCAGCAATGCAATGATTGCAATAATTAATAAAACATAAACGATAGGATTTTGGTAAGCAAACTCACCTAAAATCTCACTTAGTAAAGCATCCCATTTTATGCCAGTATGTGTAACTCTGTTTGAATGAAATTGATACGTAATGAAATTATTTTTCCAATTCCAATAAACAATAGGTAAAATAAAACATGCAGTGATGAATACAGAAGCATAAAGCCTCCAATTTAATAACTCACTGCGCTTTTTAAGTAAAACAAATAATCCAAACCCTGCCCATAAAAAAAGGGCATGTACTTTACTTAAAAGCGCTAATCCAATTATAATTCCAAGTGAAATCCACGCAATTGTCTTCTTTGTTTCTGATGGATGAAATAGAATATAGGCCATTAGAAATAAAGCGCCGGTATAAAAAGGCATTTGCGGCGAATCGGGTAAAATAAAAAAACCGGCGATAAATCCGGAATAAACGGATGCATTATATATTAAGGTAGATAACCAACCGGTTCTTTCGTTTGCAATAATCGATGCTGTTTTAAAAACAAACCAGGAAGAAACTGCTGCCCCTAAAATACTTCCAAGTCGCAAAGACAATTCACTGACCCAAAAAAGATTTAAACTAGTTAATCGAATTAAAAAACCCACCATAGGTGGATGGTCAAAATGGTTCCAATCCGGTTGTAATGCATAGGTCCAATAATAGACTTCATCATTTCCCAATTCAAAAAATGGAGCAATAATAATTTTAATAATTGCAGCAAAAACAATAAAATAAATCGTTTTAGCAGAATAGGATTTTGCTATCATAAATTAACAAGGAAAATAATTAAACTATTTGTGCTGATTGATCAACCATTGAACAGCTAATTCATACCCCATTAATCCAAGGCCGGCGATACTACCATCCACTACACCTGAAACATAAGAGAGTTTTCTAAATTCCTCTCTACCTCTTACGTTACTAATGTGTACTTCAACAACTGGTGCAGTAATAGCAGCAACCGCATCGCCAATAGCAACAGAAGTATGTGTATAGGCAGCTGGATTAAGTACTATACCATCGGTTGAAAATCCGTATTGCTGAATCGCATTAACAATTTCACCTTCCACATTAGACTGAAAATAGGTAAATTCAATTTGGGGAAATTGCGCAATCAACTTTTCCATATACATTTCAAAAGGCTGATTACCGTAAATACTAGGTTCTCTTTTACCTAAAAGATTAAGATTGGGTCCGTTAATGATGGCTATTTTCATGAAGTTATTTTTAATTTTTCATTGCCCACTTGAAATTCGTCTGATTAATATTGCAGTTGGCTATTACCGCTAATTAATGGCTCATTGCATGTAATAAAATTACTTCATCATTTCTATAAAACGATCAAATAAATATCTGCTATCATGCGGTCCGGGAGTGCTTTCCGGGTGATATTGTACACTAAAAGCAGGTCGGTCCTTTAATCTGATTCCTTCGATAGAATCGTCATTTAAGTTGACATGTGTAATTTCTATATTTGGATTATTTCTTACGGCCACAGGATCTACACCAAAACCATGATTTTGGGTAGTGATTTCACATTGACCGGTAATAATATTTTTTACAGGATGATTGAGTCCTCTATGACCATGATGCATTTTAAAAGTAGGGATATCGTTAGCCAGAGCTAATAATTGATGTCCCAAACAAATACCAAATACCGGTTTTTGTTCTTTTAAAATTTCTTTTACTGTTTCAACTGCATATGGCATAGCTGCAGGATCTCCGGGGCCATTGGAAATAAAAAAACCATTTGGATTAAATTCTTTAAGTCTGCTTATTGGCGTTTTTGCTGGATGCACTTTAATATGAGCACCTCTATCTACCAGGCATTGTAATATATGTTGTTTAACCCCGAAATCAAGTACAGCTACTTTAACATTTGAAGATGGATCACCCAATTCATATTCTTCAGTAGTACTGACCGTGCTGGCTAGTTCCAGTCCATCCATATTGGGAACAGATTCTAACATTTGAGTTAACTGATTAACCTCTAGTATGGAAGAAGAGATGATACAATTCATTGCTCCTTTTGTGCGAATATGAGCAACCAAAGCCCGCGTATCGATGCCTTCAATAGCAACAATGTTATTGCTTACCAGGTAAGCATTTAAATCACCATTGGCCATTATTCTACTGAATTGTTCTTCTAAATTACGGGCAATTAATCCTCTGATTTTGACACTGCTGCTTTCCACATCAATGTCCTTAACACCATAATTCCCTACATGTACATTATTCATTATGAGCACCTGGCCGGTATAGCTTGGGTCTGTAAACACTTCCTGATAACCGGTCATTCCAGTATTAAAACAAATTTCCCCGGTAGCAATACCCAGTTTACCAAAAGAAAATCCATGAAAAACATGGCCATCTGCCAGGACTAATACTGCGGGTTGTTTAGATTGTAACATAATTGTCAACTATACTTTAAAGGTTTATGAAACCCTATATTATCAAAAAAATATTTTACTATCTAGTACTTAAAAAAAGGCATCCTGCAAGAAGCGGGATGCCTTTATTATTTAAACCAGTTGCATGATAATTATTCAGCAGCTGCTTCTTCTGTTGTGGCGTCTGTAGTCGCTTCTGTTGCAGCATCGGCTTTTTTAGGAGCACGGCTACGACGAGTTTTCTTAGCTGGTTCAGCAGCTTTTTCTACATTTTTACCGTAGATTTCGTTGAAGTCTACTAATTCAATCATTGCTTTTTCAGCATTGTCACCTGGACGAATTCCTAATTTAAGAATACGTGTATATCCACCGGGACGAGAAGCGATTTTTGGTCCAATTACAGTAAACAATTCTTTAACAGCTTGTTTATCTTGTAATTCAGCAAAAACTAAACGATGATTGTGACTGATTTGAGCTGCATTTTCGTTCTTCTTGGTTTTGGTAATCAACGGCTCTACGTATGTTCTTAATGCTTTAGCTTTTGCTAAAGTAGTAACAATACGTTTGTGCGTGATTAACTGGCTAGCCAAGTTCTGCAACAATGCAATTCTGTGGGCCTTTTTACGGCCGAGGTTGTTGATTTTGTCTCCGTGACGCATGACATTTAAGGTTTAATCTCCACACCGTGTCAGGATTTGTGGAGGATTTAAATTGCTACTAAGAAAGTAACAATTTAAGTTATTAAAAAAATTAATTATCTAAATTATCTAATCCAAGTTTAACTAAGTCCATTCCAAAGCTAAGGCCTCTTTCAGTCAATACCTGCTCAATTTCAGATAAAGATTTTTGTCCAAAGTTTCTGAATTTCATTAAGTCTTCCTGCTCGTATTGAACCAATTCACTTAAGCTGTTGATTTTAGCAGCTTTTAAGCAATTGAATGCACGTACGGAAAGATCTAAATCTTCTAACGGTGTCTTCAATACTTTACGTAATTGTAATACATGCTCATCTACCACATCTTCTTTCTTATCTTCCTTGTTATCAAAAGTGATATTTTCATCGGTAATGATCATCAAGTGTTGAATAAGAATACGAGAAGCCTGCTTAACGGCATCTTCAGGATGAATAGTTCCATCAGTAGCAACATCCAAAACTAATTTTTCATAATCGGTTCTTTGTTCTACACGATAGTTCTCAATTGCAAACTTTACGTTTTTAATTGGGGTATGAATAGAATCGATAGCGATGTATCCGAAAGGAACATCTTTAATTTTATTTTCTTCGGCAGGGATATAACCGCGACCTCTTGCTATGGTCAATTCGATGTCTAATTTAGCAGTAGGATCCATTACACAAATCAATAACTCAGGGTTCATAATTTGGAAACTCTGCGTTAATTCTCCGATCATTCCTGCGTTAAATTCGCTACGTCCTTTGATAGACAAGTTGATTTTTTCGTTAGAAATTTCGTGATCAGCAATTTTCTTGAAACGAACTTGCTTAAGGTTAAGGATGATTTCAGTTACGTCTTCGGTAATACCTTTGATGGTAGCGAACTCATGGTCAACGCCATCTATTTTGATACCAACAATCGCATAACCTTCTAATGAACTCAACAATACTCTGCGAAGTGCATTACCAATTGTTAAACCGAAACCTGGTTCAAGGGGACGAAATTCGAATTGTCCTTCAAAATCAGTTGCTTTTTGCAGAACGATTTTGTCTGGCTTCTGGAAACTTAATATTGCCATATGAGAACTTTTATTTTACTTGTTAGGTGAATGAAAGTGAAAAAAGATTATTTAGAATACAATTCTACAATAAGCTGTTCTTTGATGTTTTCTGGAACATTTTCACGTTCAGGGAAAGTGATGAAAGTACCTTTTCTCTCCGCATCGTTCCAATCTAACCAACCGAACTTAGGATTTTTTCCACGGCTTTTGCTGGTTACGCTTGTATTGTCTGCGCTCTTAGGTTTGAAACCAATGATATCACCCGGCTTACAAGAGTAAGATGGTACATTCATGATTTCACCATTCACAGTGATGTGCTTATGGTTAACCAATTGACGAGCTTCAGGACGACTAGCAGTTAATCCTAAACGGAAAACTGTATTGTCTAAACGAGCTTCTAATAATTTAATAAGGTTTTCACCGGTAACGCCCTTTAAACGTTGAGCTTCTTCAAAAGTTTTACGGAACTGGCGCTCCAACACACCATAAGTGTATTTTGCCTTTTGTTTTTCTCTCAACTGAAGAGCGTACTCTCCCAAAGTCTTACGCTTACGGGCAGCACCATGCTGTCCGGGAGGGTTCGAATTTTTACCTAACCATTTAGCGTTACCTAAAATTGGTTCGCCGAAAATTCTCGAAATTTTGGTCTTAGGACCTGTGTAACGTGCCATATTGTTTTTTTCATTTCGATTTTTTTAAAATTCGTTGCTTCGATCGGTTAAAAATCGTAAAAAATGAATCGAGCAACCTTTTGTAAAATGAAACCTTATTGGCTCAAATATTAAAATATCGGGCCGAAGCCCGATGTATTAAACTCTTCTTTGTTTAGGAGGACGACAGCCATTATGCGGCATTGGAGTAACGTCTTTAATAGAAGTAACTTCGATACCAGACTGCGCTATTGAACGAATAGCACCTTCACGACCGGCTCCAGGTCCTTTTACAAATACTTCCACTCTTTTCAAACCTGCATCTAATGCAACTTTAGCAGCGTCAGCAGCAGCCATTTGAGCAGCGTAAGGCGTATTTTTCTTAGAACCTTTAAAACCCATTTTACCAGCAGAGCTCCAGCTAATAACTTGACCAGATTTGTTGGTAAAACTGATGATGATGTTGTTGAAAGTTGCAGAAACACGTACCTCACCGGCAGCGTCTACCTTCACAACTCTTTTTTTGGCAGCAGCTTTTGCACTGTTCTGCGCTTTTTGTGGTTTAGCCATTTTTTTTAGGTAATCTTCCCTTTTATGGGATGGTTATTTAATAATTCCTTCAGCAGGAAACCTGTGCTTCTCCAGCTTAAGAGCCATCCAAAACAACAGGATTTATATAGCAAAAGTCATGGAAAAAAATTCCATGACTTTTGACTAATTATTTCTTAGCGGCCTTTTTCTTACCGGCAACTGTTTTACGCTTACCTTTTCTTGTACGGCTGTTCGTTTTAGTTCTTTGACCACGAACAGGTAATCCTTTACGGTGGCGAAGACCTCTGTAACAAGCAATATCCAATAAACGCTTAATACTCATAGATACTTCACTTCTTAAAGCACCTTCTACCTTAAACTCATTATTAATGATATTACGAATAGCAGTTTGCTCATCGTCGTTCCATTGGTTTACTTTTTTATTATGGTCAATACCAGCTTTATCTAGTATATACTGAGCTGTTGAACGACCTATACCAAAAATGTAGGTTAAACCAATCTCCCCTCTTTTGTTTTTTGGTAAATCAATACCGGCAATACGAGCCATACTTTATTGTGTTTTATACTTTTAGATGATGATTCAAATTATCCCTGACGTTGCTTAAAGCGGGGATTCTTTTTGTTAATCACAAATAATTTACCCTTGCGCTTCACGATCTTACAATCGGCACTGCGTTTTTTAATGGAAGCTCTTACTTTCATTGTTTGGTTGTTTATCTTTTAAATACCTGTTTCAAAAACTATTTATACCTGAAGATTATTCTTCCACGACTTAAGTCGTATGGACTCATCTCCACCCCTACTTTATCTCCAGGTAAAATACGGATGTAGTGCATCCTCATCTTACCTGAAATAGTTGCTAATATTTCATGACCATTTTCTAACTTCACTCTGAACATAGCATTACTTAATGCTTCCAGAATTACTCCATCTTGTTTTATCAGCGGTTGTTTAGACATACTATTTTTCGGGCTGCAAAGATATTACATTATAACTGAATTATAAAAAATTAGTGCAAAAAACTCTATGAAATGTGGAAAATTGATACTCAAGGGGCTTTTTTAAAGCGAATCAAGTGGATTTCTACTTTCATATACACTAAATATTATATACTTTTTATGCGCTATCCAGCAATTCCCGGGAAATAAGGTCGTCCAACAATGCCTCTAAATGGCCAAGGAATGCTTACCATAATTAATATGAGCGCCAAAAGGAAATAGATAAACGCCTTTTTGTACTTTACTTCATCGGAAACTGTTTTTTTAGCCATGCCATGTCCTAGCGTAATGAAAACAATGGCAGCTATCATTAATACAGGATGTTCTACAATAAAAAACCTCAAGAACTTATCCTTCATGATAGAAGTTCCTTCCGGCAATTTATAGGTTAGTATTCCATATCTACCCCAAAGTACTTGAAATATGCCTAACAATAGGGTTATATGACCTGCAATCATGGTAAACAACCATGTTTTTTTATCGGCTGGATTAAAGGACTTGTTACCTTTCCAACCTGCATATGCTTTTAAAATAGATAAGATCAACAAAAGTAATATTACCCAACGTAATAAGTTATGTAAGTGAAGTAATCCTGTTTGCATTATTATTTGATTTTTATGCTGTTATAAAATTGATTTTTCAAAAATAAACCATAATTAGTACATCCCCTTTTAAAAGTTTGATTTTTGAATGTTGACTTTAATCCACCCAGTCAGCCAAAAATAAATTAGTATCTCTGGTGCCGCCGTTATTTCTGTTTGAAGCAAATATGATTTTTTTACCATCAGGGCTAATCATGGGGAAAGCATCAAATCCTTTATCCCGGCTAATTTTTTCTATATTATTTCCATTTAGGTCAACCAGATACATGTTGAAAGGAAATCCTCGCTTATACTCGTGATTGCTACAAAATATGATATGTTTGCTATCGGCAGTAAAATTGGGCGCCCAATTTGCCTGAGCTAATGAAGTGATTTGTTTTGCATGAGATCCATCGGCATCCGCCACCCAAACTTCCATATTGGTAGGAGCAACCAATCCTTCAGCTAAAAGGTCTTTATATTCTTTAATCTCTGCGTCTGTCTTTGGTCTACTTGCACGCCAAACAATTTTTTTTCCGTCCGGACTAAACCAGGCACCCCCATCGTAGCCCAATTCAGCGGTTACCTTTTTTTCCCTACCCGTTTTTAAGTCCATGATGTATAAATCTAAATCTCCATTTTTATCAGAGCAGTAAATCATTTTATTTCCGTCATAAGAAAGGGTTGCTTCGGCATCATATCCCTTTGCCGTTGTTAATTTTTTAATAATGTTCCCTTTCAGGTCAGCCATGTATATGTCGTATGAATTATATAACGGCCATATGTACTTATTGCCATGCTTGGCTCTATCTGGTACAGGTGGACAATCGTTGCCACCTTCATGTGTAGAAGCATAAATAATATGTTTACCATCTTTCATGAAATAAGCACAGGTTGTTCTACCTTTTCCATTGCTTACCATATTGTATACAAAAGGGTCCCCTTTTTTCTCGGGTACTTTACCTATAAAAATTTGATCGCAATTCAATCCTTCCTTTGTGTTGGTCCTTTGAAAGATTAGGTGTTTACTATCTGCGCTCCAATATGCTTCTGCATTATCACCACCAAAAGTTAGTTGCTGAATGTTTTTGAAATGTTGTTCACCTTCAAATCTAAGGGTGTCGTCAGGAATTTTATTTTGCGCATTGCTATAAAATGAACAAAACAACATCACTATTAAAAAATTGATCTTATTCATTGCCAAATTGTTAATGAGTTGCGAAAATACAACCTAAATTCAGTTGAAATATCAAAACCAGATTATATCCATTTTTTCATCCTTAATTTCGAGCTATGAAGCATAACTTTATTGTAATATTAGCTGTGTTCTTATTGGCTGAATGTGGCAACTCAACCGAGCAAAAAGCGAGTACATCGCAAAGTAAATATCCACCTGAAATTGCGCAGTTAATACAACAGTCTGAAGCCGACTCTACCAATATTGCATTGAAAGAACAACTGATAAATAGTTTAGATTCGGCGCAATTTTACACAGAGGCATTAATACAGTTAGACAAATTGATAAAGCATGATAGTTTAAACCAACTATTGTGGAGCCAAAAAGGAGGTATATTAGAAAAAACACAGGACACCACCGCAGCAATTAAATGTTATTTAAATTCAATTAAAATATATCCTACCCCGGTTGCGATATTTTCATTGGCTATGTTATTTGCTGAAACTAAAAATCCAACTTTTGAAATTGTAGCAGAAAACATTGAAAATGTGTATAATAATCAAGAAACCCGGCCTCATTTATATTTTTTAAAAGGAGTATACCATGCAAGAAAAGGGAATACCAATTCAGCCCAAAAATACTTTGATACCTGCATACAGTTAAACTACCACTATTTGGAAGCATACATGGAAAAAGGATTTATATTTTTTGATCAGCACAAAATACAACCTGCTAGAACTATCTTTGAGACAATTATAAAAATAGATCCAATGTATGCAGATGGGTATTATTGGTTGGGGAAATGTGTTGAACAACAACTTTATAAAGATACCGCCATTGAATACTATCAAAAAGCATTCACTTTAGATCCGAAATTAACAGCAGCTCAAAAAGCCATTGAACGACTTAATTAAAACAAATATGCCAATTATTGCCCCCTCATTATTAAGTGCCGATTTTTTGAATTTACAGAACGACTGCAATATGCTCAACAACAGTGAGGCAGACTGGTTTCATTTAGATGTTATGGATGGCCGGTTTGTTCCCAATATAAGCTTTGGGTTGCCTGTTATTGCTGCTATCAGAAAAGCTACCAAAAAAGTTTGTGATGTACATTTAATGATAGAAGAACCGGATAAATATGCAGCAGCTTTTAAACAGGCTGGGGCAGATATCTTAACAGTTCATATAGAAGCCTGCACGCATTTGCATAGAAATATTCAACAAATCAAGCAATTGGGAATGAAAGCGGGAATTGCGTTAAACCCGCACACAGCGATACACTTACTTGCAGATATTATTGCGGATGTTGATTTGGTTTGTTTAATGAGTGTAAACCCTGGGTTTGGCGGTCAACAATTCATTCCAAATACCGTACATAAAATCCGACAATTAAAGTCATTAATTTTAGAGAAAAATAGTGCTGCGCTGATAGAAATTGATGGCGGAGTTACCCTTGAAAATGCACCTGAAATCATTGCTGCGGGAGCCGATGTATTAGTGGCAGGTAATACGGTATTTAAATCTGCGAACCCTACAGAGACCATTACATTACTTAAGAAAATTGGTGGGTAATTATTTTTTGGCTTTTGACTTTTATTTTCTACTTTCCTTTAATTATTCATTCAATCATTGAACATTAAATCATAAACGTTTGACAGATACAATTATTAGTTTAGAAACGGTTAACCCTATTGAATTTTTTGGTGTAAATAATGGGAAATTAGATTTATTAAAAAAGAAGTTCCCTTTATTAAAGATTTTATCGCGGGGTACACAATTGAAGCTCAGTGGCGCCCCGGAACAGATTGATATTGCCAAAGAAAAAATTGATTTAATACTTCAATATCTTCAAAGAAATGGTCATTTAAGTGAGGGCTATTTTGAACAAATATTGGGGGGTGATGATGCTGAAATTGTTGACAATTTTATCGATAAAAATCCCAATGATATATTGGTGTTTGGCCCCAATGGCAAAACGGTAAGAGCAAGAACCCAGAATCAGAAAAAATTGGTTCAAGCAGCTGACAGGAATGATATCGTATTTGCGATAGGCCCTGCGGGTACAGGAAAAACTTATACTGCTGTTGCATTAGCAGTGAGGGCCCTAAAGAATAAATTAGTTAAAAAAATTATACTAACCAGGCCAGCCGTAGAAGCAGGGGAAAGTCTAGGTTTTTTACCCGGCGATTTGAAAGAAAAAATTGACCCTTATTTGC
>CANHJH010000030.1 GCA_947460365.1 Sphingobacteriia bacterium
TGATACAGAGTAATACGCCAATTCGCAACACATCAGCGGTATAGTTTCCATGCGCAAAACTGTTTACCCTTGATTGGGGGTCGTATTTTAGTTGATCAGAAACGCCGTATATTACCCCCGAAGTACCGGCAGTAGCAGCCACTTCGCCCGGTTCAAATACATTTAGCGATAAGGCATTGTTGGGTTGGTCTCCTGCCTTATAAGTGATGGTTACCTTTTGTTGAAGTGATAATTTTTCTGCTACTCCTTTGGCAATATTTCCATGAGTAGAAAACAGCGGTTGAATGTTGGGGAATTGTTCTTGATCAAATCCAAAATAGTTGATTACATCAGCTGAAATAGAGTTGGTTTTAAAATCCCAAAATATGCCTTCCGATAATGCAGAAATGGTAGTGGTTGTTTCGCCGGTTAATTTCATGGCAATAAAATCTCCGGGCAATAAAATCTTATCTATTTTACTATAAACAGCTGGTTCGTTTGCTTTAATCCATGCTAGTTTAGATGCAGTAAAGTTGCCTGGTGAATTAAGCAAATGACTCAAGCATTTTTCGTGACCAATAGCATTAAATGCATTTTCCCCAATTTGAACGGCTCTGCTATCGCACCAAATAATGGAATTATAGAGTACCTGCTGATTTTTATCTACTAATACCAGACCATGCATTTGATAGGCAATACCAATAGCAGTGATATCTGATGGGTTATACAGCCCAGTATGGTGGCATTTTAAAATGGCTGTTTGCACGTTTTCCCACCAGGAATCGGGCGATTGTTCGGCCCATCCTGTTTGAGGAGATTCAATACCCATCTCTACTTCGGGGTATTGTGTTGAAGCGATGACTTGTTGCGTTTGACTATCTACAACAGACACTTTAACAGAGGAAGTACCAAGATCTATACCGAGTAAAAGCATGGTTAGTTGGTTTAATTAACTCCCCTAAAACTATTAAAAAAATATTGTTTTAAAATAATTTAATAAAAAATGAGGCTACTAATTTATTACATTAACAAAAAGACTATTCTGCTTATTATCTAAAAACAATTGCTTTCCATTAGAGGCGTTTATCCGATTGGCTTTTTTATTAGCAGGAGAAGCGGTACCGTTAAAAAGATTGATTCGAACATTAGAAAAATTATTTAATTCAATACCGTGCGTAAAAAATGGGGCGGAAGTATTTGTCCAATTTAATTGTACATCATTAAATGTAATATCTTTTACATGTTGAAGTAAAAAAGCAGGTATGTCTCTAGCAAACAATTGTTTGGGCAATGCACACCCTCTTAAATCTATATTACCACCAGCTAGTTCATTTAATTTACTGTGAATTAATTCAAATCGAACATGATTAAATTGAATATCTTCCAATATACTTTCTTTACTGCCATATAATAAAATTCCATTTTCGCCTTTGCAAACTATATTATTGAATTGAACATGCTTTATTTTGCCGAGCGTAGCTTTGTCATTCCCACGTACGGCAGAAATATGGATTGGTTCGCCATTACCCCACCAGTCGCCTGTTTTAAGCGCGGTTTCGATATACATGTTTTGGAAACTGATGTTTTCCAGACTTCCTTCATCTCTCACAAAAATGCCAATGCCTCTATTAGAGTTGGTGATATTTACATTACTAACCTGTATATTTTTAACCGTATTCTGATCTAAAAAACCAATACGAATGGCAGAGGAGTTCGATTGTAAATTGCAATTACCAATCACTATATTTTCTGAAACATTTTTTATTTTGGAGAAACCGGGAATCTCAAAATGGTGATCATAACCTGTAATGGCAATAGCATCATCGCCAGCACGTATATCGGAATTGGTAATGATTACATTGCTACTGCTGGTTACATCAATGCCATCTGCATTAGGTACCAACATATTGGTAGCTAAATAAATACCTGAAACATTTACGCCATCACAATCGGCAAAATGAATCGTCCAAAAAGGTGCATTTAATAATTGAACATTTTGTACCGCCACATTTTTACAGCGAGCAAATACTACCATTTGCCGGGGTCGATCTTTTGGCATAACAGGTCCATCGCCAATTCCATTGATTACAGTACGAAATTTTTCGGATTGGCGGGTATATTGAGATCCTCCCCATTCGATTTTTTTTGCCACGGTCCAATCAAAAAATACCTGGTTATTTCCATCGATCGTGCCGAAACCACTAATAGAAACATTGATTGCACTATCGGTATAAATTATGCCATAATAATTTTTGCCGAAGGGAGGCAATGAATATTCATGATAGTCGATTAGGTTTTCACTGCCTTTTACAACTGCTCCCCTTTCTAAATATAGGTTAACATTACTTTTTAAGAAAATGGTACCCACTTTAAAAATACCTGACGGCACATAAACGGTGCCGCCGCCATTTCGATTGCAATCGTCAATAGCCAATTGTATTGCTTCTGTAGCAAGGGTAATGCCATCATTTTTGGCGCCATACAATTGTACATCATATATTTTTTTTTGTGTAAATGATTGAATAGAAGAAAGTAAAAAAAGAAAGTGAAGCAAAAATATTTTCATGTGTTTATATTTGTTTTTATATGTGTTTATTGTTGAATCTGCCCATAAACATTTCGGTTGATTGGTAAAACTTGCTTAAGGCTATATCATGTGTATATATTAATTTGTAGTAATGATTATTTTCTCTGTGATTGTTTTTGGGCCGAGATGTAATTGAAGCAGGTAAATGCCCGGCGGTATATGGTTTGATTTACTGTTCCATTGAAAAATGTGTTGACCGGAGTGTTGGTTTCCGGAATAAATATTCATTATTTTTTTTCCCATTAAATCATATAAATCTATGATGACATTTTTAGTGCCATTTATTTCGTATTGCAGCATCATGGTACCGTTAGCAATAGGGTTTGGATATATTTTAAGCGGGCTGGGTACAGGAACTTCTGGCAATGCTGTAATTGTTCCAGGAACAATTGTAAACGCTGCGTCCCATGCTATATCAGGTAATGGAATGGTAATTGATTGATTGGTTGCGGAAACAGCAATAGTAGTGAGTATATTACCCGTTATACAGTCGGTAAAAGTTGCTAGATATTGATTGTTTTTTACTCCGGGGATGGTGATAGATGCTCCTTTGATAGACGAGGGTATGGAACCATTTGGACCAGCATCTACCCAATTGTATATTTTGCTGTGCAGCCATGCTGCTATTTTAGTAGAGTCGGCACTTTTTAAAATATATGCATTTAAGGGAGACGATATTTTAGTAAAAATATAATTGTTGATACTTACCCAATCGGTGCCTAAGTTATCTACTTTAATTTTATGTGAGCCTGCTGGTATTAAAACAGTATACGAATTATTGACGTTGGCAGTTTGTGCAAGGACCATTTTATCATCTACATAAATATTTATCATAGGTTTTGTGCCTGCACTGGAGCCTGTTGTTACTTTAAACTGACCATCAAAAGGATAGTTAACAAAAAAAGTTGGCGGATTTCGGTATTGTGTATTCCATTCATTTCCGAATAAGTAATTGGATAACTGAGCAGCCGAAGGAGATATATTTCCATTAATATTAATGGTGAATTCGGAAGCTCCAGCAAACTCAAAACCTTTTGAAGGCGTAAGTATTAAATCAGCTGTACCTCCACCAACAATAGAAGCAGATGTTTTAGTATAGTTGTTGGAGATTAATGAAAGCTGATTAATGAAATTGCTTAATGGCTTAAAATGTGTATATAAATTTTGGGGATCGATGTAACTATCCCACCACCAGCTCATTGCCGCACCAAGTGCTCCACTAAAAGCAGTGGCCCAAATACTGTTGTGAATATGAATACCTTTGGGGTCGATAGAAGACAATGATGAGTTGGCTGTATTAATGCCAAACTCTCCATTTAAAACTGGTTTATTAAATTGTTGAATATACTCATTACTTACTTCTGCTAAGGCAGTTTCAATATTAGCTGTGCCAATATAATTGTGTACCTGTGTAAAGTCTATATCCTTGCTCAACCATGTGTTTTTATCTTGTGTGTTGTTATAATAACTAGTGGTAACTAAATGCTTAAATGGGTCTTTTGACTTAATGAACGAGGCCATTTCTATGTGCCAATCTTTGACTATATTTTTTTTATTATTAAAATCATCTGTCCAGTCAACTTCATTAAATAATTCCCAACTCATAATATTTTTTGAATATCCCCATCGTGCTATAATATATCGGAGTCGATTTTTATGCAAATCTTTGGCAGTAAGATTAGAAAAATAATCCCAAGTGTTATTACAAGGGCCTCCATTTGTTTTATTGTAGGGGCTTGTATTCCATTCGGGATTAACCTGGGTAGACACCATACCATGGTGATTAATGCAAAGCATCATGTAGATATCTTTTTTATTGCATTCTTCTAGTAATAAATCGGTATAAAAAGAATTTATCTGACTGTAATTTTTAAGACCATTGTACAAATTGCCCGTCCACTCTATTCCTAAGCCCCATAAACATTGCCATAATCGAATAAAGTTGGCATTGTTATTAGCGAGCTTATCCGTCCAATTTTTATAGTCGAGATATTTATTGTTTTGTTGCCACGCTAAATTTTCTCCAATAGGAAAATATTGATCACCATTATCAAAATTCAAATAATTGGTATTATTTTTTTTAATAAAACCTTTTAAATTTGAGGAAGTTGTTTGGAAAGATTTGACGGTAGTAGCAGTAATTCCCCTATTGTCTTTGCATTCAATAGTATACGTATAGCTGCCAATTTCTGTTGGAGCGTATCTAATTTTAAATGAACCATTGTTTAGGTTAGTAAGATTTCCGCTTGATTCGTTTATAGCATAATCCTGCATAAAAAATCCTTCTATGGTATCTTTTTTTCCGGAGGGGGCACTAAATATGCCTTTCAATACAATCTCATCATAATCGTACGGGTTGGTATAGTTGGCATTTATAGATATGGTTAATTCAATTTTATGGTACTTAGGTATAGTTAATTGATTAGGGGTAACACTATTAATTGTTGGCTGGGTTAATCCGCTGATACTATTGGTTAATAAAAGGGTGCTCATACAAAAAACAAATACAATTGGTTTCATGTGTGTGTTTTAAATGATTTACTTAGCCAGATGGCATTTTTGCAATACCATTATCGGTTGGTATGAAAATTGTGAACAATCTTGTAGTAGGCTACTTTTGATACTTTGAAGATAATACAGCATTAATCCTATTAATGAGTTCAATGGAAGCTCTTCCGTTATGATAAGGGCATTTCCAGAAACCAGCTTTATCTTGATTTATTTTCTCTCTGTTTTGGTTTATACCCCAATACCATTCGCCCTGGTTGTCTTTTAAATTATTTTTTACAAATTCCCAGCTATTCCAAGACAATTGTAAAAATTTAATGTCATTAGTTATTTGGAAGGCATTAAAAAAACCTATCATAGATTCTGCCTGAGGCCACCAATGTTTTTCATAAATAAATGTTTCGTAGTTTTTATGTGCCTCATACCAAAGTCCGCCATCTTCATCCAAACCTTTGATAGTAGCGGTAGACATGTTTACTGCTAACTGTTTAAATTGAGTAATCAACTGTTCGTTATTGATTACCATTGCTGCTTCTAATAAAAGCCAGGAGGCTTCAATATCATGACCAAAGGAAATATCACTGCCTATTACCGACCAATTATTATTAAAAAACAAGTGGAGGTGAAAGTTGTTGGGGTTGATAACATATTTAGTAAAAACTTGTAAAAGTTGTTGTATATGGTGGTGAAGTGGTTCAACGGGCCATATTTTATAAAGGTTGGTAAATGCCTCCAGCACATGTAATAAAGTATTCATGCTTTTGGGCGTATTAGCATCTTTATTACTTAACCGAAAATCTTGAATAGGTTTCCAGTCTTCGGTTAGGGCTTCAATAAAACCTCCATAATGCTGGTCATAAGCGTGTTCAATTATGAGATGATATAATTGAATAGCTTGTTGTTTAACCATATCATCATGGGTACACTTAAAATATTCAGCCAATGAATAGATTACAAAACTAATAGCATATACTTGTTTTTTTTTGTCTAATGGGCTACCTGAATAATTAACACTCCAATATACTCCACCAAATTTTTTATCGATAAAATAATTCAACAAATAATCATAAGCGCGTTGCGCTAAAACTAAATTTGTATGGTTGGGTTTAAAATTATGTGCTGCTGCATAAGTCCATAAAATTCGGGCATTTAGTACCACCCCTTTAGGTGCATGGGAAATAATAGTATTATATAGATCGACTTGCCCTACAAAGCCTCCCATTTTTTCATCAACGGTAAACTTTTCCCAATATGAGAGAATATTCTCTAATTCCTCATTCATTTCTTTTTTATACAGTTGTAATAATTGTTGCATAAATTATTTATATGAAAACGCTGTGCTTTATATTGACATAGAATTAAATAAAGATTTTTTAGAGAATGAATCGTACTATTTTATTGTGAAATTGTTACTTATAATTTGATGGATGCGTTCCACAGATTTTTCAGAGCTCAAACCATCTGCTTTAGTATTCATTACATAATCTAATAATTGATTGATACTAGAAACAGCAACATGCATTCTGGTATCTGATGATCCGTAATAAATAAATACCGTTCCATCATCATCTGCTATCCAACCATTACAAAATAAAACATTAGAAACATCGCCTATTAATTCATTGCCTTCCGGAGCCATAAAGTACCCTGCAGGTTTGTACGTTACTTTTGTAATGTCATTTATATCAGTCATAAAAAGATATAAAACATACCTTAAACCAGCGGCTGTATTTCTAACACCGTGTGCCATATGTAACCAGCCATGTTGTGTTTTAATGGGTGCTGGCCCTAAGCCATTTTTCATTTCAAATATGGTATGGTAAATTCGGGGATCTATTACCATTTCTTTTTCAATAACAGCATTGGTAATATTGTTTGCTAAACCAAAACCAATGCCACCTCCTTCGCCAGCTTCTATAAAGCCATCTTGTGGACGGGTATAAAAAGCATATTTTCCATTGATCAACTCGGGATGTAACACTACATTTCTTTGTTGAGCGGAAGGTGTTTTTAAATCGGGCAATCGTTCCCAATCGAGTAAATTTTTAGTACGCGCAATGCCACATTGAGCATTAGCAGATGATTGATCATGTATAGGTGCATTGGGATCTTTTCTTTCTGTACAAAAAAGTCCGTACAACCAACCATCTTCATGAGCTACTAACCGTATATCATAAATATTTGTTTCGGGGTGATCAGTTGCAGGCATTTGAATAGGGAAGTCCCAAAACTTAAAATTATCGATACCATTATCACTTTCTGCGATGGCAAAAAATGATTTTCTATCCGCTCCTTCAACACGAGCCATCAAAATATATTTATTGTTCCATTTAATTGCACCTGCATTAAATACCGCATTTATACCAAACCGTTCCATTAAAAATGGGTTGGTATCTGGATTAAAATCATATTTCCAAAATAAGGGGATATGATCTGCTGTGAGTATTGGATATTTGAATCTTGTATATACTCCATTGTTTATTTCAACAGGTTCATTTTTTCTTTCTATTAATTTATTGTAAGAATTTTGTAGTAACTCTAATCGGCTTTCAAAACTTTTCGTCATTTTTTATTTTTTTTCTTTTGTTACTTAAACTGTCATTTCCGACAAGATTCTTGATATTTTTTTTATTTGTCGGAGGGGTTATATTTTATTGATTTTCTTTTCTTTGTATAAGTTCTTTACTAATATTCAACATTACTTTATCGCTTAAATGATAAAAAATAATGAATAGTGCAGACAAGAGTGCTCCTAAAGCAGGAATAAAACTCATCATCCATTTAATGCCATTTTGTGCGGATGCGGTTTGGGTAACATTGGCTTCAAACCCACTATACGCTAGTAGCCATCCAGTAATTGCACCACCCAGTGTCCAGCCTAATTTTTGTGACATAGAAGAGGAAGAAAAAATTAAGCCGGTTGCGCGACGACCTGTTTTCCATTCGGAAAAGTCTACAATGTCGGCATACATAGACCATAGTAAAGGAAATACACTACCCGCGCATATACTAATTAAAAATTGAAATAAGAATATGAATAACACATCTGTTTGGGTAAATACAAAAAAAATGCAACTTAAAATACAAGCAATAATCATAGCTGATAAAAAAGTATTCTTTTTGCCTAACTTATCGGATATGGGTTTAGCTAACACTACACCAATGATATTAGCAGCCTGGCCTAATACTAAGTATAGCGTACTATAATTAATTGCTACACCAGCCAATGGAATTTGAAAAGCTTCTTGAGTAGTAAAATAATATTTAAAATAATAAATAGAAGATCCATCTCTTAGAGAATTAAATATCAGCGTACATACACCTGCACCTAAAAGAATAAACCAGGGTTTGTTGCTGGCGAGGTTTAACAAATCTTTTTTTAGTGAAACTTTTTGTTCTTTTGGCGGATGCACTCTTTCTTTGGTCCATTTAAAGGTAAAATAAAAAAGTATGGCTGCAAGAACTGCATAAATAATCATGGTATTATGCCATCCTTTTTTTAGGTCTATGCCATTATCTGATTTGCCCAACAAACTAACGAGGGGTTCAGCAGAAGCCAATACCAGTATACTACCTGCAAATGCAAAAATGAACCGGAAGGTGGCAAGTGTGGTTCTCTCTTTTATATTAGCGGTCATTACACCCATTAATGAAGCGTATGGCACGTTAATAGCAGAGTATATCATCATCATTAAAGTATAAGTAATATAGGCGTAAAGCAGTTTACTTGAAAGGGCAAAATCGAAAGCAGAAAAAGTAAGGATACCTGCAATGGCAAAAGGTATAGCCATCCAAATTAAATAGGGTCTGAATTTGCCCCAACGTGTTTCTGTTCTGTCTGAAATAATCCCAATAATTGGATCCAAAGCTGTATCCCAAATTCTGGTAATTAAAAACATGGTACCCACAGCTGCTGCAGAAATACCAAAAACATCGGTATAGAAAAAAAGTAAATAAACCGAAAATAATTTCCAGAACATAGAAGAAGCAAAGTCGCCAAATCCGTAAGCTATTTTTTCTTTAATCCGTAACTTATCCATTAATTCCATTTGATATTTTTTTGGTTGATTGTGTATAGCATTTGTTTTTAAGAAATATTGTTAGTTATTAAAACCAATTGTTGTAGAATTGGTTTTATAACTAACTTTTGCTTAAAACTAAAACTACCACTTACACACTATTTTAATTGATATATGTTTAATTTTTTTAACTTTTTTTCAAATATCATGGAGGAATCTTTACAAAAATTAATAAAGTCGGGTGCAGAACTATGACCGGGATAAGGAGCGTAGTAGTGCATTTTTCCGGTACTTTTCATTAATCCGGCATTGCGCCATACCATAACATACGATAACGGTTGTTTTTTAATGATGGGCAACAACACACTTGTCCACCAATCGTTTTGAGGTATTGCTTCGTATCCTGTTTCGGCAAATGCGGGAAGTTTATTTTTTTCTGCAGCTATTTCGTTTAATATAGTAATTCTCTCGGTACACTGTTTAATAAATTCATTCCCTTGATTGGTAAAAGCATTGGCATGTTGATAAGCATCGAAGCTTATTATGTCAACAAATTCATCACCTGGATATCTTTCGAGAAACTGTTGTTTGGTAGAAAATTCGGCAGTGTTATAAACATATAACAAATGATGGAGATTTTTTTTATTGCGCAAATAGTTAACGGTGAACTTCCATAATTGAATAAACTCTTGTGGAGTGGATACATTTTGACCCCACCAAAACCAATTGCCGGTAAGTTCATGAAAGGGTCGAAATAAAATTGGAATACCCTCGCCGTGCTTACCTTTTAAACTACCCAAAAAACGTGCAAGGCGATCTAAATAAATGGTGTACTGATGGTGTTTATTACCGCCTGGCAAAATTGAATGAACAGTTCCAGGAGTTACCGCCCAGGCGTTTTTTCCATTAAGTGGGTTGTTGAGGTGCCAGCTGATGGTATTGATGCCCCCTTTTTCATAGCCTTGCACAATCATAGATTTTAATTGATTAAAGGGAACATCATCTAAGCTTTTTATTGAATTGAGTTCTAGGTTTCCTAATTCCCAACCATATATTGCAGGATACTCACCAGTAACCTCTTTAACATCGCTTCTGTTTTTTTGGTATTGCCAAAGCACACCATAAGCAAGATCATCTTGATGTCCAAACAGCACATTTTTACCTAACAGTTTATGTAAGTTATTGTATAAACAAACTGTTTCTTTAGTAGCCAGCACATCTGAAGGCAAGTGCTTTATTTGATTGTTTTGTGCTTGTAGTTTAATGACAGTAAAAACCAAGCAGCCTACCCAACAAAATTGTTTAAACATTTTGGCAAAGGGTTTAGTAAACGCTAATGAAAAATCTTTTCTTTTAAACATCATAATTGATTTATCATACTACCATTAAAAATTATTATTACAATTTATTGTAGATAGTAGTGAAATAATTACTCAATGCAAAAGAACTTGCAGTAGCGCCACCTGCTGCCCAAGAGGGATCTACCATATTCATTGTACCTCCATCTCCATTCCAACACCAGCCAATTACCGGCCATCCTTTTGATTTAGCTCTATCTATTATGGCTGACCAATCTGCACTACCTGAAATTCCATTTCCAAATTCACCAATGATACATTTTCTGCCTGTATTGGTTAAATCATCTAAATCAGCAGCCTGAATACCGTGATTTCTACCTTGATTCCATCCATTCGGATAGATATGAGCAGATAAGATAATACTGGTATCGGAAATAACCGGAGTACTTGTTTTGCAGGCCTGGTAAGCTGTAAAAGTTTCCTGACCCCATCCGGGTATATCTATAATAACTGGCCCGGTGTAAACTTCTCTTACCACTTTTAATGCATCGTTGTAAGCTTTAGCAAAATCGGATGCGCCAATATTATGGCTCCCCCATTCGTTCATTAAATTTATGGTGAAATTGCCCCCTAAAACCACATAGTTATTGCGCCACCAGATAGCAGCATCCATAAGATCTTGCGCTTTATCACTTCCCAAAACTGTATACTTATGATAAGTGGCTATTACGGTGAAACCGTTTGCCTTTGCTTCAGAGATCCAGGTTTTAGCCTCACGGGCTTTATCAGGTTCAATTTCAATTCTAACTGTTTTTATTTTAGTTTGTTTTTTCATTAATTCCCAAGCAAAATTGGGCATGCCCGAATTGTAATAAGAGGGCTGTAGGTTAACCCCATTAAAAATAGAATCTTTAAAGGGAATTTTAGCGGTAGTATCAACAGGTGTTGTTGTGGGTGTTGTTGTAGTTTGATTACCTCCACTAGTTTTTGCACAACCATAAGAAAATAAAAAAACTAGTATTTGAACAGCTATTATTTTTTTCATGTGTACGATTTATGGTTTTCATTGGTCACATTAAATATAATCCTTTGTTTCAGTAGGTATATTAATCAACCAATTTAAAAATAAATAAGCGGAAATCATATTCCGCTTATTTATTTTGTTGGTATTAAAACATTGGCCCATCGGAAATAAATATGTCATCAATATTTACTTCATAAGCACCGGCAACATTTCCTGTGCTGAAACCAAGTTTAATATAATCTAATTTTCCTTTAGGGTCTAATCCTGTTGATGTTCCACTACCCCCCCATTTACTCCATCCAATATCTGCCAATCGGAGGCTATATAATTTCCAGCCGGTAGTTTTAACTTTGTAATCACTTGCGTCTAAATTGCCACCCCATTTAACATCAGATTGAGTAGTTTCAAATTGAAAGAAACCATCTTTACCATTGGTATTTACCCAGAAATTAATGTATGCATTGTTTACATTGGTTAAATCAATTGGACCTGATTTGTATATTTCACCTGTCCAATTCCAATTGGCTGCATTAGCTAAGCCAACGGTTAAATATTTGTCGCCGCTAATGGGTGTAATTCCACTTTGGTTAATTCCATTTATTGCATTACCACTGTAAGGATTTATGCCATCTTCAAAATCCCAAGCATTGAATACTGGTTTTTGAGGACCGTCAGTAATCATAATTTGGTCTACATTAATTTCAAAGTCGTTATTATCTCCATTACCTCTTTTAAAACCTAGATTAATGGCATCAATAGCGCCTTTGGGGTCAAAAGAAGTGCCAGATCCACCCCACTTTTCTACATTATCTGTTTTCAACTCAACACTAACCCATGTCCAACCATTGGTTTTTAAATTATAATCGAAGTTAGAATTACCGCCTTTAAAATGCATGCCCCATTTAGTTCCTCCTTGTAAAATTTCAACTTGCATATACCCATCTTTTCCTCTGGTATTCACTAAAAATGTAAGGTGTGGTTTATGAAATGCGTTTAAATCGATAGCGGAAGTGTATGACATTTCACCAATACCATCCCAAGCAACTGCGCCGGGCATTTGAAGAGAGAAATATTTAGCGCCTCTTCCTTTGGCAGCACCACTGGTATTAAAACCACTTGTAGCAGTTTTGCCACTATATAATACAAAAGGATTGCTGCCTGACTCAAAGTCAAATAATACAATAGGTGCTTCTGGTTTAAAGAAATTACTAGGATTTTCTACTGCAATTAAATTAGAAGTTCCATTATTAATACCTGCTTTGGCTTTGGTTATTTTAATAGTAACCTGATCGGTTAACACTAAACCAATGGTAGGTATAGTTATTTGGCTAGAAGAAGCACCAGATTGGGCTGGTACTGTTACTTTAGATCCGCCAATTTCAACTTCATTTACCATGTCCATATTAGTACCACCAATAACAATAGGCTCACCACGAGTAATTTTACGAGGCCAATTGTTCACTGTTACATCCAAAAATATAGGCGTAAATACTTGTGAACTGGTTCCTTTTTGCTTATAATTAGTGTAAACTGTTAGCGCACCAGCATTTAGGTTTCTTGGTATGGTAATAACAATTTGGGTAGCAGTAGCAGATTTAACCACTGCTTCTGTTTCGGGATTACCAACGGTAACGCGGGTTAATTTATCAAAATGTTCACCGGTAATGGTAATGGTTTTACCAATGGTATCTTTTAATGGCGAAATGGTTTTAATAATTGGAACTGGCCAATTAATGTCATAATCTTCAGAAAAATTCATAGACTTGGTACAGCTCTGTACGAACAATGCTAATGAAAACACCAATGATATATGAAGTATTGATTGATTGAAATACTTTTTCATGTGTATTTATTTATTGATTAAAATGATTAATATCCCGGATTCTGTGCAACTCCCCATGATTGTACTTCTATTTGTGGAATAGGAAGTACAGGAATTGGGTTTATACCACCAGTGATACTACGTTTTAATGCCTGCGTTTTAATTGAAGTAGATAAAGAATTCATGTAAGTACCCCATCTAACCTGATCCCAAAAATGTAGCGATTCCATAGCCAACTCTACCCTACGCTCATGCATAATAGCTGTTTTAAGAGCTGCACCAGAAACAGTGCTTGCGATATCAGGTAAGGCATTGGCAGGTATGCCAGTTGGCTCATAGGTTAAAGTTCCTTCAATAGATCCTTTTTGTTTGGAACTATTTCTAGCACGAGCGCGTATTTGGTTTAATATATCTCTTGCTTCTGATTCTTTGCTTGTATTCGCTGCTGCTTCGGCATTCATCAGTAATACATCTGCGTAGCGGAATTTACGCAAATTTTGTCCACTTGCTTTCGCCTCCAATGGTTTAACAATAGCTGCTTTTCTATTTAAATATCCAGTTGCATTTTGATCAGGATATTCAACGATTTGTTTTATTCCTAAAACAATGTCATTGTTTTTATACATTGTACATTCTAAACGAGGATCATTAGCTTCAAACTCATTTGCTAAATTGGTAGTTGGATTATTAAATCCCCATCCCCATAATTTTCTGCTGTTTTGAATGATATTATTAGTAGTGCCCGATTTAATAGGTCCCCAACCTTCAGAACTTGACTTACACTGTATTTCAAAAATAGATTCACTGCCATTTTCTCCCTCGTCTTCATAGAGCTGAGCATAGTTGGCTAATAACGCGTATTGACCAGAGTTGATGATGGTTTTGGTGATATCATATACTTCTTGCCAAGTATGGTTGTTTGCATTATCGGTACCTAATTGATATAAAATAGCACGTGCTAAATATGCATTTGCTGCGCCTTTGGTAGCTCTTCCTAAATCGGCTGCTGCATATGCACTTTTTTCGGGCAATAATTCAGCTGCCTTTTTGAAATCGGTTTCAATAAATTTATATGTTTCACTTAAATTTTTTCTAGGTGTTGAACCAAATTGAGAAGGTTTTACCGGTTCATCAAAAAGCGGCATACCACCAAAAAGTCTAGCTAAATAAAAGTAATAGTATCCTCTTAAAAAATAGGCTTCACCCATGATCCGATTTTTTAATTGTTGATCCCATTTAGCTCCAGAAAGATTTAAAATAACTGTATTGGCTCTAAAAATACCCTGCCACATATTGTTATAAGTGCTTGATGCCGGCGTATTAGCCGGATCGGCTCTCCATTCCTTCATCGCAGTAATTGTAGGAAAATCGGCTGGCGTACTTCCTTTTTCTGCATCTTCACTCAATACATCGCCATACATCCACTCATAATTATGTCCGCTACCCGGACCCTCATCCCAAGATGCTACATCATAAGCACCATTAATACCCAACACTGCTTGTGCAGGATCAAGAAAAAAGTTGGTTTCTGTTTGGATACCGATTGGACTTTTATCTAAAATTTTTTGGCATCCAGTTACAACCAAAGTAGTTGCAACAATAAAAATGGATTGATATATTATTTTCATTTTCTTCATCTTTAATTAATTGATTAAATTAAAAGTTCATAGTTATTCCTGCTCTAAATGTTCTTGGTTGAGGATAGGTTCCCACATCTAAACCATAAGAATAACCTCCTAAACCACCAATCTCCGGATCAAATCCTTCATATTTAGTGATGGTAATAAGGTTATCAGCTGCCAAATAAATACGAAGATTGGCTATATGAATTTTTTCAATTAAATGTTTAGGCAAAGAATAACCTAGTTGAATATTTTTTAATCGGATATAACTTCCGTCTTGTATATACCGATCGCTAAATCGCATATTGTTATTAGGATCTGTTGCCGTCATTCTAGGCTGGTTGTTAGTTGGATTTTGGGCTGTCCAACTGTCTAATCGTATTTTCTCGAAGTTAGACCAACCACCACCTGCATTGCTACCATTTCTGGTTGTCCAATGCATTGCATTCACCAATTTATTTCCTTGTACTCCTTGAATAAAGAGTTTTAAATCGAATCCTTCATAAGAAAAATCTGCATTAAAACCATATTGAAAAGTTGGGTAGGGGTTACCTAAATCTACTAAATCTAAATCATCAATTTTTCCATCGCCATTTATGTCAATAAATTTAACATCACCTGGCTTTGCATTTGGTTGAATGGCAAAACCATTTTTGTCTTTATGTGCTGTTAACTCTTCTTGTGTGTTAAAAATTCCATCAGTTTGCAATCCATAAAAGTAAGGGAAAGGCATACCTATTTCAACGCGAGTAGTATTACCTAATTTGCCGGAACCACCACCATTTTGTGGAGCACCACCACCCAAACTAGTTAACTCATTTTTAATAAAGCTCACATTAGCACCAATATTATATTTTAATTTTTTACCACTGGCATAGTTTAAAGCAAATTCAAAACCCTTGTTACGCATAGATCCGGCATTGACCCTTGGTGCACCTGCTCCAACATAGGAAGGGATTGGAACATTTACAATCATATCTTTAGTTTGACGATCAAAATAATCTGCAGTGAATGTTAATCGATTATTTAATAAACCAATATCTAAGCCGGCATTTGATTGTTCGTTTACTTCCCACTTTAATTCTGGATTAGCTAATGAGCCAGGAGCAAAACCTTGTACAATTATATCATTAAATACATATAAATTATTGCTGTACATAGAAGTGGTATAATCATAGGAACCTGCAGATTGTTCATTACCTACTTTACCCCAACCAGCTCTTAATTTCAAAGAATTAATTGCATTAATTCTCTTCATGAAAGCTTCTTCACTTACCAACCATGCTCCTGCAAATGAAGGGAATACGCCCCATCTGTTTTTACCTAAGAACTTAGAAGAACCATCGTATCGTACGGTACCCGTTAAAAGATATTTTCCTTTGTACGAATAATTTAAACGACCAAAATAAGATTGTAAAGACGTTTCATTTTGATAACTAGAGACTTGATAATCTGTACTTTGACTTGAAGAGAGAAACATAAGCTCTTTATCTGCAGGCACATCATAAGCTTTGGCAGAAAAATCGGCGTATATACCTTGTTGCACTTCGGCACCAGCCATTGCATTCAAAGAATGTTCACCAAAAGATTTGTTGTAATTTAAATAATTGGTCCATAAATTACTTTTCCATTCACTTCTTCTTTCCCATAAAGAGCTTTGATCACGGGCTTCATCTACTGCAATAAAGAATTTAGGAGAATAGCTTTTGTTATGTCCTACATTATAAGTTGTTCCGTATTGAGATTTAAAAGTTAAGCCATCTAATAGCTTAGCTTCCGCCCAAATATTCGCTACAAAATAATTACCGTATCCTTTATTGTTTTTTAATTCATCTACACTTCTAGCCGGATTTACTTGATAAGATATATCGGCACGACCCCAATTATTGGTAATGGTATTCCAAGCGGGGGTAAGCGGGTCTGCACCTAATGCAGTAGTTAATACGCCACTATAATAATCGCCGTTATAATAATTTTTTTCAAAATGGGTAAAAGCACCACTTACACCAGCTTTTAACCAGTTATTGATGGTTAAATCATTACTGAAATTGATGAAGTACTTTTTCATGGCAGAATTTTTTACAATACCATCTTGAGTAAAATAGGTACCACTTAATCGAAAACGATTTTGATCATTACCGCCAGACATTGTTAATGAATGATTTTGCATCATTCCGGTTTGCATTACTTCATCTTGCCAATTGGTTCCTTTGTAATTATTTTTTCTAACAAAATCCAATCGAGTATATAACTCACTGTTTACGTTTAATGGATTGTTATCGTTTTGATAACCTAATATAACCAAATTAGCATATTCTGTAGCATTGGCCATTGGCACTGTTTGCCAGGCTTTTTGGCTGGCAACGTATGAATCGAAGTTGAATTTAACAGGTCCCTTTTTTCCTTTTTTTGTTGTAACAACTATCACACCATTTGCGCCTCTTGAGCCATATATGGCAGTAGCAGAAGCGTCTTTTAATATATCAATATTTTCGATATCGGCTGGGGCTAAAAAACTAATATCTCCGGTTTGGTATCCATCTACCACATAAATAGGGCTACTTCCATTAATAGATCCAATGCCGCGAATTTTAATGGTTGCACCACTACCAGGTTCACCACTATTGGATATTACCTGAACGCCGGCAACACGCCCCTGTAATGCTTGAACCGCATCGGGAGTAGCCACTTGGGTTAACTGGTCATTTTTTACAGAACCAACGGCACCTGTTAAATCTTTTTTTCGAACAGTACCATACCCTACAACAACCACATCATTTAAAGAGGTTACCGCATTCATCAAAGTAATTTCAAATGATTTTTGTTGATTAATCACAACTTCTTGTGTTTGCATTCCTACAAAAGAAACTTGCAAGATTTTGCTGTTAGGACTTACATTCATCTTAAAGTAACCATTCGCATCAGTTTGAGTAGTTACTTTAGATTCCTTTAGTTTAATGGTAGCTCCGATTACAGGGAGTTTTTTATCATCTGTAACCTTACCTGAAATAATTTGCTCTTGTGCATAAGAGTGGGTAACGCAGAGTACACATACCAATAATATGAGTAACCCTTGATGAAATATTTTTTTCATATGGCAATAAAAATTTTAACAAATATAATTTCATGATATAGCTTTAACCTAATACTATATTAACTGTATTTAATCTTTTATGCTCAGGTTATTTCATCAGCTTACATGTTTAAAGACTATTATAAAGGATATTAGAATAAAATATCACTTATATTAGATTAATATTTTTTGATACTATTTTATGCTAATTTTATACATAAAATCGAAATTGTTATGCAACAATCTATTATTCGAGAAATCACCCCATTAACTACGAGCGATTGTTTTACATTATTTTCTCGGGTAAAATCGGAGTTTGATTTTCCGATGCACTATCATGAAGAAATTGAACTTAATTTGATTTTAAACGCTAAAGGTGCTAAACGGGTAGTAGGCGATAATATAGAAGAAATTGATGATGAAGAATTGGTATTGGTTGGCTCTAATATGCCCCATGTATGGCAAACGCATAAATGTACCAGTAAGGAAATTAAAGAAGTAACTATTCAGTTTCACAAAGAACTTTTTGATGATAAATTTCTTAAAAGAAATCAATTGAGTTTTATTAGAAATATGCTAGAAAAATCCGGAAAAGGTATTTTATTTTCTAAACAAACTACTCAACAATTAAGTGATAGAATTCTAAGATTAGATCAAAAGCAAGGTTTTGATTCGGTACTAGAACTGATGTCTATTTTGCACGATCTTTCGTTGTCTAGAAATATGCGTACATTGTCTGGTACAACTTTTAATAATGTGGAACTATCTTATAAAAGTAGGCGCATTGGTTTGGTGGTTGACTTTATGAATCAAAATTTTCAAAAATCGATATTACTTTCTGAGGTAGCCAAGTTGGCCAATATGACAGAGCCATCATTTAGTCGTTTTTTTAAAACAAAAACAGGCATATCATTTATTGATAGTCTACTTGAAATACGTTTAAGAAATGCATCACGTTTACTTATAGATACCACTCAGTCTATTTCTGAAGTTGCATATAGTTGTGGTTTTAATAATATTTCTAATTTCAATAGAATATTTAAAA
>CANHJH010000031.1 GCA_947460365.1 Sphingobacteriia bacterium
ACATCAAAAAAAGTGGTGAAAAGAGGTTGTGATATGCCCAACTTTCTATAATTAACTGCATTAATAATTAGTGAAATCAAAATGTTAATACCCAATAATCCCCATAACGAAATACTAAAAACATAAGTAAACTTGAATAGACTGTATGAAAAAAGGATATAAAGGGAAATATAAATATTGAAAAAAGGCAACATTGTACCACAAACCATTCGTAACCAAAAACTAAACCAACCTTTTAAAGTAAACCCCTCTTTTAAAAAGGATTTTCTTAAATGAACCAGTTGTGTGATAAATAAGCCTTTATTCCAACGCGTTCTTTGATTTAGCCAATTGCCAGCCGTTTCCGGGCAATTTTCATCAGTATAACTTTCAAAAATGCAGAGTTTAATTCCGCTGCGAACTAAGCGAACGCTTAAGTCTACATCTTCAGTAACATTAAAAGGATCCCAAGAACCCACCTTTACCATATTTTCTTTACTTATATAAAATGAGTTGCCGCCTAACCCAAATGGCAACCCGTTGTCTGATAATTTATATAAATGTTGCTCATACCATTCATGATATTCGGTAGCAAAGTTTCTTGTAATCCAATTATCCCCCTTATTGGAAACCCGGATTTTTGCCTGACAACAAATTTGCTCTTCACTTTTTGTTAAACAAAGAGCCGCTTTTTTTAATTGCATTGATTCCGGATGACTTTCTGCATCAAATACGGTTAAATATTTTCCGGTAGTTTGCGCTAGCCCATGTAACAAAGCCCTCCCTTTTGTAAAGGGTGATAAAGTAGGTATTAATAATAATGTAAAGTAATCCGGTAAGTGAATAGTTGATAAGCTTTGTAGTGTAAGCGAATCTGTTTCTTCTACTACTACAAGCACTTGCAATTTATCCTTCGGATAGTCTAATGCTTGAATGACATTAATCGTTTTATGAATAACTTCGTCTTCATTTTTTAAAGGGAAAATGATAGTAAATGTGGGCCATTCAATATCTTCTAAAGTTGATAAAGAAATCGATTTTTTATTTGATTGAAAGTTATTCTTAATTCTGAAAATTAGTAAAATCAAATAATTAATCAAAGCTAATAATGCTATACCCAACCCAAATGATTGATAAAAATATATTCCAAGTGCAGTTATTCCTACCCATATAAATAAATGTACCATTCTGCCGGGCAGTTTTATTTTAAATGCCGCAGACTGATTCTTTAAAATAGCCAGTTGATTTATGGCAAAAACGTCGATAGCTATTTTGGAAGACTTGGTTTTGAGTTTCATAATTGCAACTGGATTATAGATTACTATCGTACTGTATTATATATATCTTTTGAATAATCCAATTGAATACAGAAGCAGATGCTTCAACATCGAATTTATACAATGATAATGCTATTCAACAGCAGCATTAGAAGTAAAAGTAATTCTTAGCGGGTAAAAAATCGCAAAAAGTAGCTATATCTACTTTTTTTTATGCTTTTTTAATATAAAGGGCGAAAAAGATGTTGCGGTTCATGACCAATTCTACATAAGGAGTTAAAAAATGTAGGGAATTAGGCAAAAAAATCATGAAAGAATAATACAATATAGTAGCAGATCAAAAATTACTTTGCTTTTTGGCTATTTTACTATACTTGAATTGAAGAAATATAAAATTAATCGGAAGTAACAAAGCTAAAAGAGGGTATATAAAAAATACAACAGCATTTACGACAAATTACGAAAGCCTCAATAAATTAGCAATATGCTGTCTTGATCCCAATTTACATTAGCAGATGGAATCATTGCAATTTCAGTGCATGATCTGATGCAAGAGATTAAGAAACAATAACAAAGTAGATATTAAAATAAACAAGCCCACAAAAAAAGCGCACCAATTACTTGATGCGCTTTAAGTCGGGAAGACAGGATTCGAACCTGCGACCCCCTGGTCCCAAACCAGGTGCGCTACCGGCCTGCGCTACTTCCCGAAACCTCAGAAATAAATTCCGAAATATTTTTGGTGCCGATATTTAAAACTGCGGTGAGGGCGGGATTCGAACCCGCGGTACAGTTTAACCCGTACGGCAGTTTAGCAAACTACTGATTTCAGCCACTCATCCACCTCACCGTCCTTCTTTCTCTTCAGAAAGGGCTGCAAAAATAAGTTTACATTACATAACTGCCAAATAATGTTCGATAAAAATTTAAATAAAACATCCCAACCTTTACCTGGTTGGGATGCACCTATTTTTATTCCTTGATTTTAAAAAAATTACATTGCTGCCAATTGCACTTTTTGTGTTAATTCCATCACATTCTCCCGAAATATAGAATCTGTATCCATTAAATCTTTTACTGTTTGACAAGAATGAATAACAGTAGTATGATCTCTGCCTCCAAAATGCTCTCCAATAGTCTTTAAAGAGTTTTTAGTGAACGCTTTAGCCAAATACATAGTAATCTGTCTTGCTTGCACTATTTCGCGCTTACGCGTCTTATGCAGCAATTTATCATAAGGCACATCAAAATACTCGCAAACCATTTTTTGAATGGCATCGATAGTAATTTCCTTACTACTTGTTTTCACAAAATTGCGCAATACCTTTTTAGCTAGTTCTACATCAATTTCTTTTTTGTTCAATGAAGATTGTGCCAATAATGAAATTAATGCACCCTCTAATTCACGTACATTGGTATTGATATTATATGCCACATATTTTACCACTTCTTTAGGCATTTCCAGCCCGTCGTTCTTCATTCTACGCTCTAATATCTCTATTCGTGTTTCATAATCCGGAACCTGCAAATCGGCACTTAAACCCCAACGGAATCTGCTTAACAACCTTTCCTGTAGGCCATCTAAATCTTTTGGCGCTTTATCGGAGGTTAATACCAATTGTTTACCACTTTGGTGCAAGTGATTAAAAATGGCAAAAAATGCGTCTTGACTTTTTTCGGCCTTATTAAAAAACTGCACATCATCAATGATTAAGACATCTATTAATTGATAAAAATGTATAAAATCATTGATTGCATTGTTTCTGCTATGGTCTTGAAATTGATTAATGAACTTTTCACTGCTTACGTATAAAACCACTTTATTAGGCTGCAAGCGCTTAACCTCATTTCCAATTGCTTGCGCTAAGTGGGTTTTACCCAATCCTACTCCACCATATACTACTAAAGGATTAAAAGAATTGGCTCCGGGCTTTTCTGCTACTGTTTTCCCTGCCCTTCTTGCTACTCTATTACAATCGCCCTCAATAAATGACTCAAATGTATAAGAATGATTCAATTGAGGATCTATCTGCATTTTCTTGAGACCCGGAATAACAAAAGGATTCTTTACTGGATTGTCTATTACCAGCGGAAAATTCATTTCATTATTATTAATTGATTTTGCACCTCTTGCAGGTATATCCATCGATCCATTGCGACCATTGGTATTACCACTGTCTACCATAATACGGTACTCGAGTCTGGCATCTTTACTCAGCTCACGTTTAAGCGTTTTTGCCAATAATGTTACATAATGCTCCTCCAGGTACTCATAGAAAAATTGACTAGGTACCTGTATCATCAAAATGTTTTCCTTTAGCTCAACGGGCTTAATAGGCTCAAACCATGTTTTAAAATGTTGCCATTCAACAATGTCTTTGATGATCTTTAAGCAGTTTGACCAGACGTTTTCAGCAGTTTTAGACATATACAAAAATGTACAATATTATATAATGAGTTTTTCTTAGTTTATTTTTTTTACAGTTTAACTTTTTCTACTTTTTTCTTTTTCCCCAAATGTTCATATCTTTTTTGAAATTCGGGATGCGAATATGTAGACTTTATGTTGAAAAAAAAATTTTTTTATTCACTTGTTTTTTTGCTCACAATTACAGTATGGGCTTTCGACAGATTTTTTCGGTTATCGGCCGAAAAAATATAGTCTAATCTCCCCAAATTCATCCCTCCCCACCCCACTTGATTAACTAAAACATCTCCTCCTTTCCTGTTTTTATACTTTCTAGGTTGATCAAAAAAACGATGTGTATGACCACCTAGAATTAAATCTATGTCAAAACACTCTTTTGCCAACACTTCATCACTTACTTTATTATCTTCATATTTATCTCCTAAATGCGACAAACAAATAATTAAATCACATTTTTTTTGTTTCAATATAGCTGCTGCTTCATTGGCTGCTTCAATAGGGTTTTTATATACTGTTTTACCATATAAATTTTCCGGAACTAATCCTTCTAACTCTATTCCAACGCCTAAAATCCCTATTTTTTGTTTACCCTTTTGAATAATCGTGTATGGTTTATATTTTGTTTCCATACTAGTACCTGTAAAATCATAATTACAAACTACAACCGGAAAATTTGCATGTTGTAATTGGTGAGCAAAATTATCTATCCCGGCATCAAAATCGTGGTTTCCCATAGTAGCAGCATCGTATCCCATTTTGCTCATCGCCTTTATCTCTGGTTCTCCTTTGTACAAATTAAAATAGGGCGTACCTTGAAAAATATCCCCTGCATCCAACAATAAAACATGCTCAGTTTCCTCCCGAACCTGATTGATTAAAAATGAGCGAGCTGCAACACCCCCCAAACCCTGATTTCTGCCTCCATCCAAAGGGAATGGATCTAATCTGCTATGCACATCATTAGTATGTAAAATACTTAACGCTTGCTGCGTAGGGATAGCACCAACTATCGAAGTTGATAAAACAGCTCCGGCAGTCATAGCAGATTGTTGTATAAATTTTCTTCTATTCATTTACTAAGCTCACTCTGTTTTCTAATTGGCCGTCTACGGGCTTTCCTTGTTTGGTTAATAATTCCATATAATCCACCAATGCATCTCTCAACAAATAACCTCTATTTTGCATTGGTACACCTTTCAACATTTCAGCATTACTTCCTCCATTTGCTATATAATCAGTATTTGCTACTGTATAGGTTACATTCACATCAAGCGGTTTCCCATTAATTAAAATAGATTGCGCCTTTTTAGTCTGAATTTTAAACGATGAATTCTTAGATATAGGCCATCCACCATCTGCCGCAATTCGTTGAATAAATTTTTCTAATACATCCCCTTTTACCTGCTGTATAACTACTAAATTATCGAATGGCATTAATTCGTAGATGTTTCCGAGGGTAATGTTGCCTTTATTGATTTCAGATCTAATCCCCCCCTGATTCATAAAGCCTATATCAACAGGAGTTTGGTATTTAATTTCCGCCATTCCCCTAATACAATCTGCCATAAAATTCCCTAACACACTCTCAGGTTGTTTTTTATACATAGTGGTATTAGAAAAGCCGATTACCCTTTTCATCATCCTGCTAACATCTCCTGAATAGGGTTGAAGTAAGTTTACTATTGCTGTATCCGTATTTTTTGAAGAAGCAATCTTATAGTTGGTATAGCTCAATGAAAGTGGAACATTCGGTGTTTTACAACCTAATAGCGTAATAAATAAAATAATCAGGAGTTTTCCGGGATGCATTTTTATGGTTTGAGCGAAAAGAAAGGTACTAATTTTATTACTTAAAAAATTATTTTTTAAAAATAAATTATAAATTACCCCCTACTTTTGTTACTTATTAATTAATGATATAATGAGTTACGAGATTACCGGAAAATTAGTCGCAAAATTTGACATCGTTCAACGTACTGAAACCTTTAAAACAAGAGAGTTTGTCATCGAAAAAACTGAAGACATTAATGGCAGGGCGATTACCAATTACGTAAAGTTTCAATGTGTACAAGACAAAACTGCAATGCCTGATAAATATACTATCGGAGACGACGTGAAAGTAATGTTTAATATTAAAGGAACTAAGTGGACAAAAGACGGGAAAGAAAATTTTATCACCAATTTAGACGCATGGAGAATGGAAACGATGAAACTTTCTGCCGATACCGACATGACTCCTACCACTGATTATAATGATATTCCACCTGCTTCAGAAGAGGTAGATGAATTACCCTTCTAATCAAATACATTACTATTTTTATTCATTGCTTTTTAGGATAAACACCTGACAGTATGCAAAAAGATTTTACTTTAAAACTGAAACCGCATGAAGCTGCTTCAGATAACATTATACAATCATACATAGTTGATTCAGCTGCAATTCCCAAGGATGTATTAACTGGCTATTATCTAACTAAAAAATCAATTGATGCACGCGGTAAACAGGCCTGGATTAATTTAAGTCTGAAGGCATTTATTGATGAACCTTTTGTTTCTAGAAAAAAAGTGAATTTTTCTTTCAAAGATGTTCACCAGTCAACAAAGTCTGTTATTATAATCGGGGCTGGGCCTGCAGGTCTTTTCGCAGCATTAGAATTATTAGAACTGGGTATTAAACCCATTGTAATTGAGCGGGGTAAAGATGTTAAACAGCGAAGAAGAGATTTAGCCAAATTGAATAAGGAAGGTATAGTTAATCCCGACAGTAACTATTGTTTTGGGGAAGGCGGTGCAGGTACTTATAGTGATGGAAAACTATATACGAGAAGCGGCAAAAGAGGTAATATCGATAAAGTGCTCCAATTATTTTATCAGTTTGGCGCAGATGAAACGGTATTATATCAATCACACCCACATATTGGTACCAATAAACTACCACATATCATTACCGCCATGCGGCAACAAATTATCGACTGTGGCGGTAACGTACTATTCGAAAAAAAAGTAACAGATATTACCATAAAAGATGAGCAGATTCAAAACGTAATAACTGCAGATGGAGATAAACTTTCTGCAGATGCGTATATTCTTGCAACCGGCCATTCGGCTAGAGATATTTTTAGACTTTTCGACAGTAAAAATATTTTAATTGAAGCGAAGCCTTTTGCGCTTGGGGTGCGTATTGAACATCCCCAAGAAATAATTGATGCTGCACAGTATCATTGCATTAAAAGAGATGAATATTTACCCCCTGCGTCTTATAGCCTGGTAGAGCAAGTAAATGAAAGAGGCGTTTTTAGCTTCTGTATGTGTCCCGGAGGAATTATTGCTCCTGCTGCAACCGACCCAGGAGAGCTGGTAGTAAACGGTTGGAGCCCTAGTAAACGAAATAACCCTTATGCCAACAGTGGAATGGTGGTACAGGTTTCTGAAGCAGATGCACAGGCCTATTTTAAACAACAACAAATTCCTATAGAAAACAGTCCATTATTGTTAATGCAATTTCAGCAAACGATAGAACAAAAAGCTTATGATGCAGGCGGTGGCAAATTTGTTGCTCCCGCACAAAGAATGAGTGATTTTTGCAATAACAAATTATCCGGTAATCTACCGGATTGCAGCTACATACCGGGAATTAGCGCTACAAAATTAAACACTGTTCTTCCAGATTTTATCTATAAAAGTTTACAGGGAGGATTGATTAGTTTTGGTAAAAGAATGAAAGGGTATTTTACCAATGAAGCCGTTATTGTTGCAACAGAAAGCAGAACATCTTCTCCTGTTAGAATTCCACGTTTACCGGATGCACTGCATCATCCACAATTAAACAATCTTTACCCCTGTGGCGAAGGTGCCGGTTATGCTGGTGGCATTGTAAGCGCGGCCATGGATGGACAAAAAATTGCTCAAATAATTCATCAACAGATAAATAAATAAGCTATATGAATGAGGTTTTACAAGTTAATCAACTAAAAAAATATTATGCTACGCAAAAAGCAGTAGATGATATTAGCTTCTCCATTGAGCGTGGAAGCATTTTTGGCTTACTCGGACCTAACGGAGCCGGTAAAACAACTTTGCTCAGAATGATTACCGGAATTTTTTATCCGGATAGTGGCTCCATATATTTTGATGGAAAAGTTTTTAACCCTGCCAACGATATTGTTAACATTGGTTACATGCCTGAAGAAAGGGGCTTGTACAAAAAAATGAAGATTGGAGAACAAGCGTTGTATTTAGCTCAGTTAAAAGGATTGAGCAAATCAGAAGCGATGGAGAAAATACGATTTTGGTTCAAGCGACTTGAAATGGAAACCTGGTGGAATAAAAAAGTGGAAGACTTAAGCAAAGGCATGAGTCAGAAATTACAATTTGTAACAACAGTTTTACATGAACCTAAACTAATTATATTAGATGAACCCTTTAGCGGTTTAGACCCTGTAAATGCCAACCTTATTAAAGATGAAATTTATAGACTTGCTCAAAACGGAAGTACGATCATATTCAGCACACACAGAATGGAGCAAGTGGAAGAAATTTGCGATCAAATTGTACTGGTTAATTTAGGTAAAAAAGTATTAGATGGAACGATAGTTGATATTAAACAACAATTTAAAGAAAATAAATTCAGCATCAAGTTACAGGAAGTTCCTTCGGATATTAATGAGGGGGCATTTAACATTACGGAACAAAAAGACAAAGAACTCATCGTTAAAATTAATAAAGGATTTAAAAGTAATGATGTATTGAATTATTTTATTCAACACCAATACAATATTGAATCCTTTAATGAAATGTTACCGTCCTTAAATGAAATATTTATTCAGTTGGTAGAAGGCACCACTGCTACTACAAGAGCTTTTGAAAACAATTTAACGGTGAGCTAACAACAAACTAAAAACAGCTACAACAAAAAATATACAAAACTTTTTATACTCCTAACAGGATTAAAATTTAATAGCATGAACAAAATACGTCTTATCATACAAAGAGAATATCTCAGTAGAGTAAAGAATAAACGATTTTTATTAACTACCATTTTAACCCCTTTATTAATGGTATTATTTTTTGTAGGAGCAACCTACTTTGCTTTACAAGGAAAAGACCAACATAAAGTTGCGGTAATTGACCAGAATGGATTTTTTAAAGGGAATCTCAGCAATTCAGAACATCTTGTATTTGAATTTCCGGAAGGTATTGACACTTCCAACTATTTAACAAAAGGATATACCGACATATTAATTATCCCTAAATTTAATGGTACTCAAAAAGTAAATTACATAATAAGATCAAAAAAGAGAATTGGCTTAAATACCGAAGAAACCATCAGCAATAAAATAAATGCTGCGATAGAAGATAATATGCTGCAAAATGCTGGAATTGAAAGAGCACAGCTCGACTCTATCCGAAAAGAATCTCAATTTGCAGCATTAACGTCCTTAGAAGAACAAGGCGATTCAGCTAAAGAAAGCAATGCAGCACTTTCATATGGAATTGGATTTGGCAGTGGTATGCTCATTTATATTACGATGTTTATTTACGGTGCAATGGTAATGCGCGGCGTAATGGAAGAAAAAACTAACCGTATTGCAGAAGTAATGATCAGCAGTGTAAAACCATTTCAATTAATGATGGGAAAAATTATTGGGATTGGCGCAGTGGGTATTACACAATTTGTTCTTTGGATTGTGTTAATTGTTGGATTAACTACCGCTGCCCAATTATTAATACCGCATGATGTATTAGTTCAGGTAAATACATTACAACAATACAACGGGCAAATTCCGGCAGGCGGAATGGTTCAGGCAAGTGAAGCTGCTAACAAAATATATAGCATACAGCACACCATGAGCACAGCCAACTGGCCATTGATTTTCGGATGCTTTATTTTTTATTTTATTGGAGGATACCTTTTCTATGCTTCACTTTTTGCTGCAGTAGGAAGTGTAGTAAATGAAGATCCGCAAGATGCGCAAAGCTTAATGTTACCGATTACTATGCCGATTATTTTTTCATTTATCATCATGAGTAATGCGGTGCAAGACCCAAATACGCCTATTGCAACATGGGCCAGCATTATACCGTTTAGCTCTCCCATGGTAATGATGGCAAGAATAGCCTATGGAGTACCAGGTACTGTTACTTATTTGCAATTAGCCGCAAGTATGATTAGTTTAATCGGAGGCTTTTTGCTAACCACCTGGTTAAGTGGTAAAATTTATAGAACAGGTATATTAATGTACGGAAAGAAAGTAAGTTGGAAAGAAATGGGCAAATGGATTTTAAGGAAAAACTAGTACATAAAAAATCCCGCAATGTTCATTGCGGGATTTTTTATGTACCATCATCACACTATTGCGATAGGGAAACTCTAATATTAACCCCAGCCCTGGTATTAACCATTGGTGCAGAAGTAGAGATGTAAGGTGTTACTCTTCGTTGATCAAAGAAGAAACGCACACTTACTCTATTATTCATGATATAATCAATTGCAGGCATAATGGTTATTTCTTTTTGTCCGCCTGTACCATACGCATTAGCCTGATCTAATCTGCTATTACTATTTGCAACATCACGAAGTGAAATATCAAATTTAATATTGATGTCGTTTTGCAATGTTTTACCCCCCATTCCTGGAATTTTAAACGGCAAGGTTATTCCTTTTTTACGCCAATTCATTCCTAAGATCATTTCTGTACTTCGGCTTTCGCTTAATTGATAATCCACTAAGCTCATACTCAATTGTCGACTTTTTCTATATTCAAAATTAAAATTGAATTGACCAACAGTTGTAAAATCAACTTTCAATAATGGCTCAAAACGCTCCGCAATAGTAATATTTGGCACTAAGAAGAATGGTATGTAATTACCGCTAGTGGTATCGATAAAGCCAGGTGCATTAAAGCGGAATGGATCTTGATAAAGCAATGCACTGTTAAAACTATTCATGCTTAATTGCCCGTTATAACCATGCGTAATAGTGATATTGGTAAAAGTAGCTGCTAAGGCAGGAATTTTGCTTAACCCAGTATAAGTTAATTTCCAATTGGGCTTGGGCAATATACCTCTGAATGGATTAGCACTGATATTTTGACCAGCTTCTTTCATTAAACTTACACTTTGTGGATCTTTTCCTGTATAAGCTGCAAGAAATGCAGGCACCAATACTTCCTGTGAATAGCGCCCATACCCTCTAGCATAACCATCCGGGGTAAATTTCTGATTGTCGGGAAGTGCCTGCCAATAGGGGTTTTCAGATGCAACTCTTTGAGATAACACCACCCTTGAATCCTGAAACTTTCTGAATGTATTAGAAATTTCATTTGGATTTTGCTGATCAAACATCGTATTAAATGCAATATAAGAAAGACTGAATCCTCCATTGAACAAGGGATTCAGCTGGCCAAAATGATTGCCTGTTCCGGTAGTATCTTTTATTAATGTTGAATAATCTTTAGTAAATGTTTTCTCTAAGTTCAAGTCGATGATTAAATCTCTGATAGGTTCTAACTGTGCAGATATGTTTAATCGCTGTTCATAACTTTGACGAAATAAAAAGTTAAATGTGCTATCTTTTGTTAATAGTCCTTTAGCAATTTTTTGATTAATCCATGCATTGTCCGGTTGTTTTCCAAAAACATAATCTAGGCCTGGTGCTAATGTTTTAAAGTTCTGCCCAATAAATTGTGAGCTATCCATATATCCTGGGAGCCTGCTTCTGAAATTTGCACCATAATTAATAGACACGTTCTTAATCATCGTTACAAACTTTCCTATACCCCTTTCAAAATCATTTATATCATTATCAAAACTACCTCTACCCAATTTTTCAGCTAAACGTACATCACGTCTTTGTTGTCTCCATTTTTTAAGTGCTACTATTCTTGGCTTTCCCTTCAGGTCTTTCAGCGCTTCTTCTTTCGTTTGAAGTGTAATTCCTAAAGAAGCATTGCCCAATGGCTTAACATTAGTTGCTGTTTTAGACTTAGGTTGCTGCAAGCTATTTACGTTTCTCAGCCATTTAGATTTTGCATAAAGATTGGCAAAACTAAATTGTGCATTCAGGTTGTTTTCTTGAGAATTTTCAATGGTATTTCCTAAGTCTACAGCAATTCTACTAGCGCCAATCCAACTATATGAAGTACCATAACTATAACGAGCATTGATCCAATCTGAAAAAGGCAACTTATTTAATGGAATATTATAATTCAGCAATACTTTTTGTTGATACAATGTATTTCTTCCTCCCTTTAAAAAGTTACTCCTCAATGAATCTTTTTTCCATGGTTCATCTATTCTACCATTTGGTTCATCGATTCTTGCGTTGTTGGTTGCATTAAAATCTGCATTTAAGGAACGGGTAATATCCCATCGCATATTATAAAAACGATCAAACGTAAAATACTTGTCGTAAGTGGTATCTACCTTTTCAACTTTATTACTATAAGAATTAACAATTCGCGGAATGAATTCTCCAAACTGTCTGTTTACATCAGCCCTGAAACTTAAGAACGAAGGTCGAAGATTAATGTTAACATCACGCAGCCAGGTTAGCCAGGGAGTCCTTCCTTTGATGGTTTTTTTGAACGGTTCTATATAACGACTTTGACCTGTGAAAGTGTACCCTAATCCACCTCTGTGTCGAACAATTTTATTTTGAAGGATTACCGGACTACTGTGATCAGTTTGCGAATACGCATAACTAAAATCAAAGTTGCTCAACTTTAATAAACCAGGGTTTCCGGCACCAGGCATTACCCGCACATTAGTGAAATTTACTGTTTTAATAGTAGTTATTTCAGCAGCAGCTTTATTAATTGAATCACGAACTTGAGAAGAACTTTTAGATAGTTTTTCTTTCAGGGAAATATCTAAATCGTAGGGATCAAACTCTGGCGTTCTAATGTTTCGGTTAATGCTTGCATAAACCGGAATTGTAAGTTTAGCTTCTTTCGGTGCTAATTTTCCGGCATCTATATTAGCTGCAATATCAAATTGAGTTAAATTGTCTTTGGCTCTTTCATTCACTCGTTGCTCTATCGTTCCAAATCCTTGTGTATATTTATTTGCGGAAACAGTTAAGGTTCCTAAATCTGCCAAAGTAAGATCAACTCTACCTAATGCAGCCCAGCCGCCACGTTCATCAATACCAGATAATCGCAATTCATTCATCCAGACTTCGGAACTAATTGCATAGTCGTTTTTAGCAGGGTTCTCTATTGCAACTAATATACCACGCACCTCCCCTAAATTAGGGTTACCCATTATAGAAAATATTTTATTGTCTATAAACTGCCTGAATATTTGAGTAACGTCAGCGCCAGCGTTGTTCCGTAATAATTTTAAGTCGATTAATTGTCGTAAACTAAAGTCGAGATTGTTTTCAACAGGCCAAACCTTTTCTTCCTGCCCTCTTACATATGTACCTGGTTGGGTAATTTTAAGCGGTATTTTAATTTCATAGTAATTATTTAAAAAGTCTTGACCGATTCTTACAATGGCATTCAATTCATTATCTGCAACCGGTCGTTGACCAACAAGAGACTCTGCATGCATATACATCGACAATTTTGAATATCGGCGCATATCTAAGTTCAAGGTTTTAAAAATCCCTCTGGCATCACCGCTATTTAATTGCTTAATTCGCATACTCACCGCCTGTTCATTTTGTTGAAGGTTTACTCCATTGTTACTCAAAATTTGAACACGCTCTACATTTGGCGGCATTATATAGTTTACAGGCTGACGGCTTCCATTTTCCTCCAGATTAACTGACAAGGTATTAAAAGTAGTGCCGGTTGAATTATTTATAGGAGAATAAGAACCAGTGGTATCTACGTTGTAGGTAAATTGTCTCCATTGATTCCGAACCAAGTCCATTCTGGCTAAACGAAGTACTACAGAATCTTCGAAATCTGTTAAATATAATCTTGTAAAACGAATTGATTTGAAATCAGGAATATTCCCCACTTTTCTGGTATATCCTCTTATTGGCACTCTAAATAAAAACCAATCTTCTGTTTTAGCAACCCCTTCTGCTGTATTTACTGTGATGCGTCTTTTATCGGTAATATAAGGAGTTACTCCTACGTCCATGCCCGGCTTCAACTGAAGTTCATATTCGTAATATGCTTCCGTTTCATTCAAGGTATTGTCTCTGTTTAGATCTTCATTATCCGGAAACAATGTGGCAGCCGAAGTAAATTGACCGCCTGTAGTTGCAACCGGAGAGTTTCCTTGTGGATTATTGAAATTCTTATATCTGCCAAGTATACCGGTACCGGCAGCATCATAAACAGGATCCCTGAACCATCTGTAGTTATCGTTAGAAGGGTCGTTGATTGCATTTTGATAAATAGCAGAACCAGTACCAAAATTATTGGCTAATTTTTCAAGTACTACGGTTCTTTTTCTGCGTTCTCCGTCATCATCTAATCCATCAAAACCAACATCTTGAAAAGTTCTGTCGTTGGGATCATTACTAAAAGCCTGGGTAATTTGAATAGGATTTACCGGTGTTTTACCCCAGGTGTTACTACTGTCTACAGCAGCAGGAACATTGGGCGTGTTCATCCCATTTTCATAAAATCTTTTCCCGTCTTTCAATACATCTTCGCTAATATTACCAAAGTTTAAAAAGAGTTTTCCTCCTTTACTTCCAGGATTATTTATAAATGGATTTTGCACCCAAAATTCAACGAACTCAATATTATTTGTTTCAAAATCTGTTTGATCGATTGAACGCATTATACCCGCCCAACGTGCAGCGGGATTAGTTAATTTGCCGGCACTTGTAACCTGACCAGGTAATGTTTCAAAATTATATGCGCCCTTATCGGAAGGATAATAAGCTAAGTCGAAAGTTGCAGCTTGAACATCGGTAATGTTGGTAGTACGTTGAGGAAATAACTCATTGGTAAAAACTTGCCGCACTCGTGGATCACTTAACTCAGCCAAATTTTTACGCAATGGATTGTTGGTACTATTTTTATCCTGAAGATTGGGTTCAATATTATACCATGCCAGCTTAGCTCTGTTTTTATTATAATCTAAACTGTCTGTAAGAAATGCTTCCGGAAATTTAGGATTGCCTTGCGGTGTAGAAGCCATTGTCCAGGATGTATAAGGAAAACGCAAGTCAATACTTGCTCTGGTCCCTTCAAAATCATCAATAAAAATTAGACCTTGATCTCCCTTACCAATTTGAGCAGGATGCCCTGGCTTTAATACTGCAACTTCACCATACGCATTAATGGAAGATTTTACTTTAGTTTCATAATATGGCAAGCGATTGAGCATTCTGGTTAACCCGGGCAATGTATTCCGGTAACTAAAGTCTAAGCCATACATCGTGTTTTTAATAGGATCATCGCCATAGCCCATTTTGGTAAAGAAAGGGCGTTCCCCCAACTTAACCATAGTTGCGCCCCAGTTAAATTTTTTATTGGCAATATAATCTAATCTTAATCCAGTAAACCCTCTTTGCTGTACCCCAAATCCGATATTGTTTTCAAAGGAAACTTTTACCGGAATATTAGAACTTAACAAGCCCTGGTTAATTATTTTAACTGTACCTAAATTATAATCAACCATATAATCTCGACCCTCCTGGAGAACTTGTCCGCCAGCAGTTACAGACACGGAACCCTGCGGAATATTAAACGCATTCAAATAAATTTCTGATCCACCACTGCTTCCTTTTACCTGACCTTGCATCACAAAACGATTCAGGTTTGCATAGGTTTGTGCAATTGCTTTAATTGAATCATACAACTGGTAATAAATATATTTCTTTTTAACAGCGGTTGGCATTCCTGAAAATGCAAGTGTATCTAAATCGCGACCAAAGGGTTCTAGTACAGGAAATACAACCCGGCCTAATTGAGGTAAAATAGTGAACCCTTCAATATAATCGAACACCCCATCTGGCTGTGGGTCATTTCGATTATTTAACCGATCGAGATTTAAAATTCGTAATAAAGATATGCCATCGGCTTTGGGGGAAGATTCAGGCAAGAAGCGTTTTAAACCTCCGCTTGGCTCTTCATACAATACATTTAACTTAAATTCATCTCTTTGAATACCTCCAAATAAATCTAAAGAGTACACATTTTTCATCATCAATCCCCACAGTGGAGATTCAGTTCTTTGAGAGGTTGCTTTTAATAATTTCAAAAACAATACTTTCTGCACTCCTTTATTGGAGTCTAATGCAATATCCTGTGAAAATTCACCCACCTGATACACTTTACCATTATAAGTGTATTGATAAGCTATAGCTAAAACTTCGTCGGATTGTAATTGTGAATTAATGGAAATAAATCCAGCCTGCGGATTAAAATAAAATTCATTGGTAGTAAGTTTACGCGCAAAAGTTTTTTCATAATCATCAACCGGACGCAGTCCTTTACTCAGTAATAGACTATTAATAAAAGCCGGATTTCTGGCATTTGGATTTCCTACTAAAGAACTGAATAAATCATTCGCGCCATTGGCAGGCAATTGATTGGAACTTAATGCTTGTGTTGCAGGATTATATGGATTTGTTTCTCCCAAATCAGTTAAACCAACAATATCTCGGGCTTCTGTAGTAGCTCCTGTTCTATTGGTAACCCACACTTCAACGCGTTGAATTTGCACCTGAGAATTAACTACAGGTAAATTTCGCATTGTTTTATTGAAGTTGTTTCTAAAATAATTACTCAATAAAAAGTGTCTATTCTCTTCATAATCATCTAACCTTTTCTGGAAAGCTTGCGTTGCGGCACCTCCCTGCAAAGCCAATGACTGCCTGCTAGATCGCTGATTGGCTAATGCTGCTGTAACAAATAATTTACCAAACTGCAGTTGTGATTTTACCCCAAACAAGTTTTGGGCACTGGTAATTAAGGTTGATTTGGTTTGAAAATTAATATTTCCGGCTTCCAAACTTTTGATGATTTCATCATCCATCCCTTTGTAATTCAGCTTAAGCTGGTTATCGAAACCTAAATTGGAAAGCGTATTATAATTGATGGGGAATTTTAATTTTTCGCCAATTTTTGCATTCAAATTTAAGTTGGCATTCATGTCAAAATCAAATCCCCCATTTTTTCTAGCTCTTTCCGGCAATGTTGGATTTTTAATGTTTTGACCTTGGTAACCTGCAAGAATATTTACCTCTCCGCTTGGTTTAATATCGAACTTAAATGGATTAGAAAGCGGATCTGTGAGTTGTTCATTTATTTTTTTACTTCCGTCTTTTATTTGATCTTTTAATTGATCAGCAGCACCTTTTACTTGATCTTTAATTTTAGTGACTGATTGCACTTTATCTTTTACGGCCCCCAAATTAGGTATGGCTGATTTTAAACTTTCGCTAGCAATTCCAAAAATCCGATCAAATAAGTTTTCATATGCCCGCATAGGTGGGCGGGCTATTTTTTTATTAAGCTGTGTTAACGCATCTGCTCTCTTTTTAAAATAATCGGTTTCATCTTTTTTAGACTGAATACGCAAGTATTCGTCGAATGTTAAGTTAACCGGTTTTTTAAAATTTCTTCCACCTATTTGTTCTTGCACAACATAAGATCTGGTGGCAGGATCATATTGAACAGATTGTTTAATCACATTCGTGTCCCTCAGGTCAAAAGGATTATTACTTTTCGAGGAAAAATAATCACCCCTTCTGTCATAGATGGGGTATGGCAATGAATCTTTTTGTTGCGCAAAACTACTTGCAGACAACAGTAGTAATATTGTTATTAAAAAGTTACAATAATTTTTCAAAAAAAAAGCTTTGTTGGGTAGAGTTGGATCTTATAGATTATAAGTTTTTAAGTGCTTGTTTAATAATGTCTTCCAATGAATGATTATCGGGTTGAGCTTGAACAACTTTTTTAACAGCTTGTTCTGCCATAGCCCTTCCAATACCTAATGAGATTAACGCATTCACCGCATCAACATCATTTTGCTGCAGATTAAACCCTGGTAATGTAGAATCCGGCGTTTGTTTGCTCAGCTTATCCCTTAATTCAACAATCAGGCGTTCAGCAGATTTTTTTCCAATACCCTTTATACTTTCCAACTGTTTGGTATTTCCTTGAACAATGGCTTTGGTGATCTCATCTGGTCTCATGCCTGACAACATCATTCTGGCCGTTGAAGCCCCCACTCCGGAAACACTAATCAACTGCATAAATAGCTCTTTTTCTATCAGTTCTGCAAAACCATACAAGGTATGTGCATTTTCGGTAATATGTAAATAAGTAAACAACTGTCCCGATTCTTTATTACTGATTGCCGAATAGGTATTAAGGCTGATATTCAGGTCATACCCCACGCCATTCACATCTACTACGATGCGTGCCGGTGTTTTCACTGCAAATATTCCTTTTACAAAAGCTATCATAAATGGTTGCAAAATTAGCAAAAAGAAAGCAATTAGCTTTACCTTTATGGTTTTATGTGAAGATAAATAAATAATATTATACATATCAATCAGAATTTTCATGAATAAACCCTCAGCAGCAATTACCGCAGTAGGCGGTTATGTACCGGAAACCAAATTAACCAACTCCGATTTAGAGAAAATGGTTGAAACCAATGATGAATGGATTAGAAGTCGGACAGGCATCGAAGAAAGAAGAATTTTAAAAGAACCAGGCAAAGCCAGTAGTGATATGGCAGTACCGGCAATTCAAGAAATTCTGCGTAAGAAAAATATGGATCCTAAAGAGATTGATTGCATTATTTGTGCAACCGTTACTCCGGATATGATTTTTCCCGCAACAGCCAATATCATTGCCGACAAAATTGGAGCTACAAATGCCTGGGGATTCGATTTAAGCGCTGCTTGTAGTGGTTTTTTGTTTGCATTAAGCACGGGTGCCATGTATATTGAAAGTGGGCGCTTTAAAAATATTATTGTGGTGGGAGTAGATAAAATGAGTTCGATCATCGACTACACCGACAGAGCAACCTGCATTATTTTTGGAGATGGGGCCGGTGCTGTTTTGCTACAACCGTCTACAGACGAAAATGGAATAAAAGACAGCATCTTAAAGAGTGATGGTAGTGGAAGAGACTACTTGCATATAAAAGCTGGTGGCTCATTAAAGCCGGCTTCCGTTGAAACAGTGATGGCCAGAGAACATTATGCTTTTCAGGAAGGCCAAACCGTATTTAAGTTTGCTGTAAAAGGCATGGCTGATGTAAGTGCT
>CANHJH010000032.1 GCA_947460365.1 Sphingobacteriia bacterium
ATTTATATGAAAGGCAATAAAATTAAAGTAACGCTCAATGGGGAAGTTATTGTAGATGGTGACATTAAAGCAGCTTCTAAAAATGGTACCATGGATCATAATGAACACCCTGGACTTTTAAGAACTTCGGGGCATATAGGGTTTTTAGGACATGGTGATGTGGTGCGGTTTAAGAATATACGAGTGAAGCGGATGTAGAGAATTTTGATTATTTATAGAAGGGTATGACATGAATCAATTTAGCGATTAATTCATATCATACCCTTCTCTTTTTTTCATACATACCTTTCCATTTTCAGTTTACACTAAAATGCTATTGGTATGTTGCCTGTTTTTTTAAAACTCAAATCCTATTTTTTAAACTTTACAAATATTCGATTTGTATTTAAACTATTGTTACTTATTACGTTTCTGCAATTATATTCTTGCTCTTCTACACAACATGCAACCGCACAAGTAAAAGTTAGTTTCGATGTTTTTTATAATGAATTGAGTCCTTATGGTAGATGGGCCACACATCCACAACAAGGAAGAGTTTGGTATCCGTCTGTTCATGCAGATTTTTCTCCGTATGGCACAAATGGCTATTGGGCTTTTACTGATGCGGGCTGGACCTGGATTTCCGACTTTCAATGGGGATGGGCGCCTTTTCATTATGGTAGATGGTTTTTTGAAACAAGCAGCGGATGGGGGTGGGTGCCGGATGTAAATTGGAGTCCGGGATGGGTTGTGTGGAAAAGAGCAGAAGGTTTTTATGGGTGGGCGCCTATTGGCCCCGGAATTGGAATTGATTTTGCATACAGTAGCGGTTATGCAATACCAAATGATCACTGGCACTTTATTAGAGACCATGATTTTGGAAGAAGAGATATGCACAATTTTTATGTTAACCCTTCTGATTTTAAAGGGATTATTCCGTTTTCCTCTCCCATCAATAATTTTCATCGAGATGGATTGGTTCATTCAAAATATAACAAAGGACCCATTAGAGAAGAAGTAGAAAGAATGGCTGGCCGACCCTTGGGTGATATTTACATTCAAGAAAGCTTAAAACCAACACAGCAACTAGATAAAAATAGACTAGAACTTTATAGGCCAACTTTTCAGCGACGAATACACGAAAAAAATAAAGCGCTTAAGCCTCCTGTAATATTACCTCCTCGTTATAAGCCACAAAGAGATAAATTGATTGTGCCTGCTCCCAAAAATTTACAAAAACAAAATCCACAATATCGGGCAATACCCATAACACCTAAAACAAAAAAAGAAAAGCACTAACATTTTATTACCTAAACTCAAATTATAAAATCATGAATAATCTTTTATACACAATAGCAGTTATATTAATCATTGGTTGGCTTATTGGCGTGTTTGGTTTCCACGCAGGGGGACTAATTCATGTATTATTAGTGATTGCTCTAATTGCGGTAATTCTGAGATTAATTAAGGGTTGATTGATGCTCTACCGGATGAATTGAATCGCTAAAAAAACAGAGGCTGCATAATTTGTCAGCCTCTGTTTTTTATTCTTACTTATTTATAACAAACCGTTTATTTAGACGTTTTTACTACTTGTATTTTTCCGTTCATCCAAACATTGGCTGTTGGTCTGCTTGCAGATTTTATTTTGAGTTTGGTAACTTGCCCTTCGCGCCAAGCCATGTCTATTTCATAGTTTCCACGGGCTTTTAATCCTTTTACCTCTCCAACCGACCAGGCTTTTGGTAGCGCCGGTAACAACTCAATATATGCTGAGTTAGACTGTACCAACATTTCGGCAACCGCTGCTGCTCCTCCAAAATTTCCATCAATTTGAAATGGTGGATGTGCATCTAATAAATTAGGATACGTGCCTCCGCCATTGCTGTTTTTATCTCTTATTTCATCGGGCGCAACATACTTCAATAATTCGCGATACATTTTATATGCATGATCTCCATCTTTTAATCTGGCCCATAAATTAATTCTCCATCCTTTAGACCAGCCGGTTGTTTCATCGCCCTTTATCTCCAGTGTTTTCTTTGCAGCCGCTGCAATTTCAGGTGTTGTATTTACGGTAACATGTGTGCCCGGATATAAACCATACAAATGGCTTTGATGGCGATGTTTGGGATCGGCATCCTCCCAATCGTAATACCATTCTTGTAAATTTCCGGCTCGACCAACTTTATAGGGATGCAACTTTTGTAAAGCTTCATTAACTTTTGAAGCAAATTCCGGATCACTTTTCAACACTTGCTGTGCAGCCACTACATCTAAAAACAACTCTCTAATCATTGCCAAGTCTGCCGTTCCGCCAAATAATGTAGACCCAATATAACCATTGGGGGTTTTAAAATTATTTTCCGGAGAGGTAGCGGGAGACGTAATTAAATTGCCGCTGCTGTCGGGTACTAACCAGGCTAAACAAAAGGTAGCAGCTCCTTTCATTAATGGATAGGCTTTTTGCTCTAAAAATTTAGCATCTTGTGTGTACAAATAATGCTCCCACAAATGTGTTACCGCCCAGGTACCTCCCATCGGCCAATTGGCCCATACCGGATCTCCATTACCAAAATTACCTACCGGATTACTCATGGCCCATATATCGGAGTTATGATGTGCTACCCAGCCCGGCATATTATAAAATGTTTGAGCGGTAGTTTTTCCTGTAGTTGCCAAATTTCCTACAAATTGTAAAAATGGCATATGCAATTCCGATAAATTGGTGTTTTCTGCTAACCAATAATTTTCTTCGGCATTAATATTTATGGTGTAATTGCTAGACCATGGTGGTTGTAAATAATGATTCCACAAACCCTGTAAATTAGCGGGAACAGCCGGTGTACGTGAACTACTAATTAATAAATAGCGTCCGTATTGAAAATACAAGGTTTCTAGATATGGATCAGACTCGCCTTTTTCATACCGTTTTAGTCGCTGATCTGTTGGTATATTGGTGTTTTCTTTACTATCTAATTTTAGCTGTACCCGGTTAAAATATGTTTGATAATCTTTTATGTGGCGTTTTTTAATTTCATCCCAACCTAATTGAAATGCGCGATTTAATTGAGCTTCTGCAATTGCTTTATTATTAACCCCTTTTACCGCTGGGTCTTTATCGAATCCATTGAAGCTGGTGGCCATAGAAATATACACGGTTGCTTCCGTTGCATCTTCCAAACTTATACTGGAATCGGTCTGTGTAATTTTTCCTGTTGCAGATTGTATTTTAATTTGAGTAGTAAATCGTGTTCCTCTTTTATCATCAAAAACTATTGCATTACGTGTTTTTTGAACATAATTAGGATCGGCTTTTACGGGAGCAATTCCATTTGCCAATAATACATTCGATTGAGTGGCTTTACTGTATTTTAACAATGATTCGAAATTCACTTTAAAATTTAGAGCGCCTACTTTTTTGCTGGTTAAATGAATGGCAAATATTTTATCGGGATTAGATACTAAATATTCTCTTTCAATAACATTACTATTAGACGTGGTTCTTACTTTGGCGATAGCCCGATCTATATCTAACTCTCGATAGTAATCTGTGATGTATGGGTCATCTTGAATAGTTAACAGCAAAGTTCCCAGTGGTGCATAAGATTCTGAAAACTTACCCTGTATTTTTTTTATGAGTGTAGCTGCTTTTTTATAGTTTTTATCTTTTAATGCTTCGCGCACATCGGGTAGATTTTTATATGCTTTGGGATTCATGTTAGCATCTACCGGCTCTCCCGACCAAAGGGTTAAATCATTCAAATAGATCTTTTCATTATTAATGCCTCCAAAAACCGTTGCCCCTTGCATGCCATTTCCAAGTACCAAGGATTCTTCAAAATAATTTGCCGGACTCTCGTACCACAATTTCATAGGCTGTTGAATAGCCTGTTCAACAACAGTAGGGATGTTTTTTTTACTCGCTTTCTTTTGTGCAAACAAAACAACTGGACAAATAGCTAGCAGCAAAAGGGGTTTAGTTAATTGCATGATTTTTTATTACAAATGATGTGCGTTAAAAATAAGGAAAAACTATAGATTATAAGGTAGGGCGACTAGAGATTTTAGCGCTCAACAGCAAGTGATCTGTCTTTTAATGATCTTTTATTATTACAATCGATGGTTGTTTCCCCTTTTTCTACTTCAACAAACGCATACAGTTAGCACAAAATTTCATTTGTTCTTCATCTACCTGTTTAATGGTTCCTTTGGCATCATTCATTAAACAATGTAAATCTCCACTGGTGCAATGATTTAACCCGCAATTATGACCAATTTCATGAATAGCAACTTTGTTTAATCTTTCAATGAATTTTTCTCGACCTACTTTTCTCTTCAATCTAAAAGTAGATATTACACAGGTTTTTCCGGGGCGATAGCCCAAACCAAATATGCCCCACTCTTTTACATTGTCTTTTTTTGTGGCAATGTCTTGTTCTGTAATAATTAGCAGGTTTTGAACTGATCGATATTTACGTAAAATTCTTCCGGCCTCATACCTTGTTTTGCCGTCGGCTAAAATGTCGGGCGATAAACTAACCATTGGTTTTATAATGCACCGCCTTTTATAAAATTGCTCCACAGATTGTTTTACTTTTTGAAGCGTAAACGTATTTACTTTTCCAAGCGGCTGCAGATAGATCGGCGCTTTATTTTGCGCATTTACACTGAAGGATACGAAAAGGAAACAGTAGGTAATTATTTTTTTCAATGGTTGATTTTTGATTGTCATGTTGATGACGAACTATATAAGTATTTACAACTCGTCTTTGTCTGCGGAGTTTTCCAGGTTTTCTACATCTATCCCTAATATTTTATTGATGAAATAAGCGTGCAAGCCTCTTTTTGTATAGTTATTAAATGGCATCCATTCTTTTTCAATCGGCAAATAAACCTGTATGGGTATAATATTGGGGAATACTTTATAGTCCATTTTATCATCTGTTGTACATATATACCCGGGATAATAATAGCGCATTTTATTTTCCCTAATATAATCGAGCGTTTTTAAAATCAAGCATTTACCCAAACTATATTTTTTATATGTAGGATGATAAAAATTAATAATCGCCATTGCTGCTTCCTTACCAATATCAAAATATCCTACAGCAATTAAATGTGTATTGTCCCATATTTCTATCATCCATGAATTAAAAGGATTACTGCTACTTTCTTTTTCTAACATGCAATCTCTGCAGGTTGCATAGGTATCAAAATCAACATGGTTCCGGTACAAAGCAAACAACTCTTCAATTTCATCGGTAATTTCTGCGGGTTTGATGTTTATTTTAAAGTTTGCACATTTTCTCCGAATCTTTTTGGAAGAACTCGTTTCAACCATTTTTTCAACATTCGTTCGTAGCCAAAATACCGGTGCAAACATATTTGATTTTCCATAGGGTCCTATATAGACTTGATTGGTAGTAAAAATCGAATCCTGCATTCTATAATAACCGCTCGAAAGCAATTCATCTAATCTCTCCCCTTTAAATCCCAACTCATCCGGTCGTATATATTCATCAAACATGGTGGTTATATTATGCGTGGTTTATATATTGGTTGGAGGTTAGGCGCAGCCCTTTACCTTGTATTTCTGCGAAACTATTAAAAAACTATTACACCAAAAATGTTTATACCCGATCTCCCATTAAACGGCTCTGTTTAAAAAACCAATCGCCTGCCGCTCTATTTTATACTGTACATCATCTTGATCAACATTAAAAATTTCCGCCAATGTCATTGGTTTATTAACCATATAATTATGAATGTTATTTAATTTAAGCAACTGCGCACTCTTTTCTATCGTTAATGGCTTAAACTCATACAAACTGTTTAATCTACCCTTTCGCAATAATGCTTTATCTATATTGTTAAGATGTGTATTAAATGTAGCTATGATTTGAATACCCAAACTTTGTCCCAATAATCCATCTGTAATATTTAATAACATAGAAATGCTGGCATTTTTTCCGCGTTCCCTCGACACCAGCAATTCTTCCGCATCTTCAATAATAAATACTGCATTGGCACTATCTATCAACAATCGGGTAAAAGAAGGCGAATCGAGGTTTGCTGCTATAGAAGGCGGCATAAACACTACTTCTTTTTTTAAATTATGCACCAAATAACGGATATAAGTAGATTTTCCTGTACCCGGATCTCCATGAAACAACATAATGCCCGACTTGTCTTTTGTATTCAAACATTTTATCATGTCCTTATGCTTGTCCAACAAATCATCGTTATAGTGGTACGGTAGTTTTACTTTTGGTTTGGGTAGTTTAATGTCGGTTGTTTCAAGTCCATCCGGGCCACCAATTATTAGTTTAATAGAATTTGCGTTGGTGGCCTTTTGTTTAAAGGTTTTTGTCTTGTCAATTATTTGTTGTGCAGTTTCTTCTTGCTCTACCGAATAGGCTACGGTAACATAGCAATCATCCAGATTTACTATTAAGTCATTTTCTAGAATATAATGCGCATCTTGTTGTTCCATTTTTCTGCTATTCCACTTATATCTTTCTTTCGAAAATTTTGACGTAAGCTTGTATGATGTTTGATTTAAAAACCACTTTTTAAATTTGTTAACATCAATTCTTCCAATAATTTTAATACTGGGAATTTTTTTAAAAAGCGCAAAATACATTCTAGACAAATTAACATACGATCTGCGATCATCAAATACTGAAAAGTCGGGAACTTGTAATTCGGGCGTGGTTAGCGTTGTATTCATGGCACTTGTTTTAAGAAGTGCAAAGGAAATGAGTTTGTTTGCAATCTATTTACAAACAGGTGGTAGGTGTAGTGAATGAAAAGTTAAATGCAATATAGTTCAGCCAACTAATGAAACAGCATGTTGGACTTTGCAGTATATTATGTTGAGTGATTTTCTATCGGTTATTGTTCGTGTAGGTTATTTTGTAAACTACTCCAGGTTTGATTACTGATGATAGACTGGTAGGGCATTGATGGTGTTTTGCAATAATCTGCTATATATTTTGCACGCTCAATCGGATCGGGATGTGTACTTATCCAATTAGTAAATCCTGAAAGTTTTTTTTCTTGAGTTGAAAGGTTTTTTAAAAACATTGCAAATGGCAACGGGTTGGCTTTTGCTTGTATCAAATAATCAACCGCTTTTAAATCAGCTTCTTTTTCCAAAGATCTATCAAAGGCTGTTGAAGATAAAGTATGAAGGGTTTTTTTGATGATTTCCGCTCCGCCACTACCATTTGTCATAGTAGTTAAAACAGATAAACCAACTTGTTTTATCAGTTTCTGCATTACATGGTTTAATTGAATATGTGCAAGCTCATGACAAATTACCCCACTGAGGGCATCTGCATTTTTAGATTCGGCAATTAACCCGCTGTATATCAATAGATGTCCATTGGGAAGCGCAAAGGCATTTACTTCTTCTTTAATAATTATATGCACTTGTATGGAAGCGTAATTTATTGAATTGGCCACGCAAATTTTTTGAACAATGCTGTCAATAATTCGTTCCACTTCGGGGTTCGAGTTGATTTTTTCGGTATGCAGGAATGTTTCCCAAAACAAATCGCCCAATTTCTTCTGGGTATTATTGGTCAACTTTTCTATCTTAAAAAGCTTAACCCAATTTACTGCTCTCAAACTAAACCAAAGCGCAAAAAACAATGCAATAATTACCAGTCCTTGAAATATCAGCTTTTTCATACTTATGGTTTGCAAATTATATTAGTAAGTGTTCCATAAAACCACCATGCAACATGCATGCCTTTTCTGGTTTTAATTGCGGCTTGAATGGTTGCAATAAACTCAATGATGTTAACAATTAAAATCGTAAATACATAGGCGATGAATTGGTTGGTAATGGTTTCTGCTGTGAACAAAATAGAGACCGACCACCAAAAAGCAAAACTGTTAACAAATAGCATAGACAATTGAGACAGCAAAGCCTGTGTGCAATGCCATCTAACAAAATAGGTTCCTTTTCTGTTTCCTATAAAAAATATTAACGTGGCAATTAGGTTTATAATGGGCAATGGTAAACCGGCAATTACCGCAATTAATGACATCAAATAACTATTAGAAGCTTTTTCTGCTTCGTGTTCAGTTGGATTAATCAATGTGGTGGTGGTCATAATCTTTTATAAATATTCCAAATCCAATTAACAATCAATAATAAAATAAAGAGAATAGCTACGGGTGGTTTTTTTATAAACTGTTCTGCTTTTTTATAATAAGTTAATGCCGTATGTTTTTTCAACAACCAATCAATACATATCCAAACTGGAACTATTAGCATAATTATTATAACCAAATATCCTATAGGATTTATATTTAGTGCTGCCAGATAATTTCCTTTTATTATTGCAATTACAGATCGTGTAGTGCCACAAGTTGGGCAGGGTACGCCGGATATTTGTTTTATAAAACACCCTTCAAGCATTGGTTTATCCTGAACAGTTTTAAATGAATAAACCAGCCAAATATACCCTGCCGTAACTAATGAAATTAATAATAGATATAATTTGTTTCTAGTCAACCTCTTTAGTATAAAAACTGTTGTAACACTTGCATGTTTTTTTCTCTTGTTGCCGATTGAATTAAAAACCAATCTACAATTGCCCATATACCCAAACCACCGCAGGTTAACAGCTTGCCCACCCCTAGTCCGGTGTCTCCAATAATAAAACGATCTATACCCAGCGACCCGGCCAATATTGAAATAATTAAACTTGTTGTTGGGTCTTTAAGCTGAACCGTTGAAATCATTGGCCATTTACTATCATCTACCGTAAGCAATCTTTCTCTAATTGCGTTTAAATGATGACTTTCAAAAAACTTAGCGTTAGACATAATAAACATGTCTACTTTTTGTGTATCCATTGCAATTTATTTTGGGTTATTAAATACCTTTTTTTATCATCCATTTACATTACCGTCTAATACCAAACTAAACAATTATTCAAAACACATCGTGTTTCAAAATCATTGAATGGTTCGTTGTAGGATTGGGATTATTAAGTAATGAATTATGGAGATAGAACAAGATACTCATTTTATTGAAAAAGCAAAACAAAAACCATTGCTTTTTACGAATTTTATGTCTTTTCTACTCAGGCATATCGCTGCCACATTTGTTTTACCCGTTCTTTAAGGTTTTCTCTAAAATGCGCCGGTGATATTACTGCTACATTTTCCCCATAACTTAAAACAGACATGATTAGTTCTTGCGTAATATATACATTCAATGAAATTTGAATTTCTGCTTCGTTTTCTACTACTATTTTTTGAGAATGGTGCAGGGGTTGGCCAATGATATATGGCGCCTGACATGGATTAAATGATAATACAATTGTTTCCGGTTGCTCATCGTGCACCTGCGTAATGCCAAATGAATATTTAAAGAATTCATCCGGATTAAAATCCGGCTGATTAACATATGGTTCTTTGGTTGCACTCAATGCAACCATTCTATCTAATGCCAAAACCAATGTTCGCGCTGATCGGGCAGAATATCCGGCAACATACCATCTGTTTCTATACTCTTTTAATATACAGGGTGAAAATGAATGTGTTTTAGGTACTCCGCCATATTTATGGTACGTTAATACTACCGCTGTTTTTTCTACTATTGCTTTTAATATCGGTTCTAACCATTCGCTTCCTGCTGTTTTTACCGGCTCTTCTACTTGTATTAATTGACGCTCCGATTTTCCAATAATCTTACTGATTCTATACCCTTCAATTACTTTATTAATAGCATTCTCAAATTGATCAAACAATTTAGTGCCGCTCAGCTGATGCAACAATGCCGTTGAAAAATCTAATGCAGAAATTTCTTCCGTTGTAAGTGGAAACGCTTTTATGGTAAAGCCCGTTTGGGTGTAACAATAGCCTTCATGATATTTGTTGTACTTAATTGGAGCGCCGTATGTTTTTTTCATTTCTGATAGATCTTTATTGATCATCGATTCAGAAATTTTAGTCATCAATTGTTCTTCAATCTTTTCTTTTATATACTGCAGCTTAGGGTATGGTTTTAATGGGTTGGTCAAGCACCCGTCAATAATCCTAAAACGCAGCATAGCATTCTTGTTCTTTGGCATAGATTTCGTTAATAAAAAGATAAAACAATTAAGGTCTGCTTGTTTGCAAATAGGTTACAAACTCTGGCATTAGGTTTGCACTTATTCAATACACAGGGTAGATATTTCTCGGGGGGGCGAAATCTCCCTGTGCTATTGTTTTATGTATAAGCAGTTGAATAAAATTAGTAATTATGCATAAATATTCCCAATTTGATTGTATTTATACTTAATACTTACATACCGGCATAAAATATTATCCGGCAGTTTTTAATCTCACAAGAAAAAAGAAATTGATAATCCCCTTTTATATAGGAAAAAACAGCAACGGCCATCGTCAAATGATTGATTTAGCAGACGCTGCGGTGATGATGATTTCCTGGAGCGAAGAGCATTCTTTACTAAACGCCTTTGCAGCAATTGATGCTGCCATCTATCCTCATAAAGACTTTAACTATATTATTGCCAACTCAAAAAACAGTTCCGCTTGGATTACCAGCGGTTGCCCTCATCTTGTTTTTTGGAAAGATGAACCTACCAATGGCACCATTGAATCAAGAGATAAGTTAATGAAATTGATTGGCAAGGAGATTTTGTTCAGAGAAAAGATTATCAAAAAAAAGCCCGGTAAAAGCTTTCGCGAATATTTTCTCATGAACGATTCGAATGAACAGCCACTTTCTTATCGTTTTCTGCTGATTGATGATGTATGGGATTTGGTACGTGCAAAACCCAAAAGTTTAAGTCTGTCATTTATAAGAGTTATGTTGTACGGACCGGCAGTTGGCATTCATACCATTTTCGCCAGTAGTATTTCTTACCGTAACCTACTACAAAATTTGGTAAACATTAATCCGGCTATACAACAGGTACTGCAAGCCAAATATGGTATACCCGAACCCACCCAAATAAACTCCATGGGGCAGGAATTGATTTTTACACCGGATGGATTAATTTATTTTAAAAAAGATAGCAGAGCAGATTTATTGAAATTGTATTCTTAATGGGGTTGTTATATGCAAGTTAATATTGCTTTAAGTTCATCCATTATTGCTTTTTCCGGCTTTGCTAAAAATATGCCCGCATCTTTTCCTTTTCTTACCCCTCTTACAAACAAATAGATTACCCCTCCAAAATCTTTGTCATAATTAAAGTTGGGCAAGCACTGCGATAAATATTTGCTCGCTGCAAGGGTATATAAGTGATATTGCAGGTGGTAATTGTTTTCACTCATTGCGTCTGCAACTTTTTCGGTTGTATAAGCATCAATCGAGTCGCCAATATGATTCGATTTCCAATCGAGTAGGTAATATTTTTCATCCATTTTAAAAAACAAATCTATTTTACCATTCATTATCCCTTCTAGCTCGTCGTAGGTTTTAAGATGAAATGGTACACTTGTGGTAGACAAGTTCATAATTTGTTGGGTACTAAAGGGCTTCAATGGAAAATCGAATTCCAATTCTGTTAAGCGATTTTCCCAGCCCAATTCGGCTAAGCTAAATGGTCGGTTGGTTTCATTTAAATGATGTACTGGTATTTCTACCTGCATCACTTCTGCAAGCATTTCAACTATTTGATTTACATAGCTGCTGTTAGATACTGCACTTAATCTTGCCAATCCTTTTTCTACAATTTGCGTCCAGTATGGTGGGTTATTAAACGGTATGTTTTCAAAAATATAATGCAGCAAATTACCGGTATGTGCTCCTTTCCGCAATTCTTTAAAAATAAAATGATCGTATGGATCCTGCATTGATTCGTTTTGTTTTGGATAAGCCGGTATTGTATGCTCGGCACTTAATGCACTGTAACTGGTTTTTTTCCAATTGGGTTGTACTAGCTTGAAGTTTTGCGCAATTGCATAGTTTAACACACGTTGATCATCCGTTTTCTTCCACCTGAATGTGGTGTTAATAGTAGGCGCTATCCATTTTTCCCAACCGTCCCCCGATATCTCTGTTTGTTCATCGGCGGGCACCTCCAATGCTGCTAAAAACTTTTGTACGGTCGACTTGTCGTGCTTTGAATTGTCTACAAAAACAAAACACTGTAATCTTGCTCTTGTTATCGCTACATAAAGCAAGCGTCTGTTTTCTTGTTCATTTTGTGTGATTGTCCAATTTATTTCCTGCTCGGTAGCTATTTTTTTCACTGCATAATAATAGTCGCCATTTTGTGGATTTCTATAATTAATGGTGTCATACGTACCCACTTCCGAATTAAAATCTAAAAAGGGGGCTAATACTATGGTATATTCTAATCCCTTACTTTTATGAATCGTGATGATTTTTACGGCGTCTTCATCACTTTCTATGCGCTGTATAAACTCGTCTCCTTCTCCGGTATGCCCTTCGATGGCTTTTTTAAACCATTGTATTAACTCTTTCGGTTCATACTTTTTTAACTGTTCAATTTTATGAATAATTTCAATTAATTGAAACGTGTTGGATATGATTCTTTCTGCATTGGCAACGTTTTCATTAAATAACCGCACGCTAAAATCTCTATCGGCCAAAAACTGTTTCAGCATTACAAATGCACCTTTGGTATTCCAGCTATCCTGATACATTCTAAATTGTTGCAACAAATATTCATCATTGCTGGTCATTAATTTTTCTTTATCAAATCCCCCTGTTTGGGTTAGTAACGCCCTGTTTATATGGCCGGGATTAATTTCATATACCGCTTCTAATACATACAAAATATCTTTAGCTTCCTGCGAATCAAAAACCTTGGTGTCATCAATGGTTATAGCTGGTATATTATAATTTGATAACCATTTTTTTAGCGCACGTGCTTCTTTATTAGACCGAACTAAAATACCAATGTCTGAAAGTTTTACGGGATTTAATTGGCCCTTCCCCTCTATGGTATATAAATCGGGGGTTAATAGTTCCATAATTGTTGCAACTACCGAAACAAATATATCCATGTTTTTTTCGTGCGACGAAATAAGCAAGGGGGTAACGGGTTGGCCGTTTTTTAATACACGGCTTGGGTGATTAGATTGTGGCGCATTTACATGGATGTAGTCTATTAAATTATTTTGACTACCAAAATAAAAGGTATCAAAATCGGGGTTCGGTTTAAAGAACCGGTTCATCGCGTATATATATGATTCCGATGATCTATAATTCGTATTCATTCTATATAGATTCATTACTTCGTTGGATGCTCGCAAATAGGTATTGATATCTGCCTTACGGAATGCATATATCGATTGTTTGGGGTCTCCTATATAAAACAACAAATGATCGGTTCCAAAGAGTTCATTAAATATTCCATATTGGTGTTTATCGGTGTCTTGAAACTCATCTATAAAAACCGCCTGATATTTGTTTCTTAAATTTTGTTTGAGTGTTTGGTTATTAGGGTTGTTAACTACTGCATCGTACAAATTATTAATCATGTCGTCATAAGAAAGCAGCCCTCTGCTGTTTTTTATTCGAATCATTTCTTGCTGTACATAATTAGCAGCAACTACAATACCCCAATTCATTAGTTTTTGAAAAGAAGCGCTTAACTCTTTTTTGGTGGCTACCATTAGCTTTGCTTGTGCAACAATGTTTTCTGAAAATATTTTGGAGGTATACACATTGTCGCATTTTACTTGTAATGCTGCTACCAACAAATCGATATCATTGCTTACTATTGCTTTACCGTAGGCTTTATATTCATTACTAGACTCCTTCTTATTTAATATGATTTGCTTGTATTTTTCAAAATCGGCCAGCAAATCATTTTTGATGCTTTCGGTACAATCATCAATAGTTTTATAATGAGTATTCAATTGTGTTTGTAGCTGCAAATGATGCGCAGCATTTAAATAATTGGCTGGGATGTTTTCGGCATCATATATTTTTTGTCCGCCTATTACTTTATGAATACCCGCAATCAAATAGTCTCTGTTTAATCCATTACTCATCAGCTCCTCCAACAAATCCACCTCAATAGTTGTAATGTTTTTTCTCCACCATTCGTTCAAATAGTCTACTAAAATTTCATTTAACTCATCGGGGGTTATAGTAATTGAACCAAATAATTGTTGTGTTTCAAAAGAAAATTCTGCAAGGGTTTTCTGACAAAATCCATGAATGGTCATCACAGCTGTTTCGTCTAATAATACTTCTGCTTGTTTTAATCTTTCAACAATTACATGGATTGATATGTGTTGATGATGAATGGCATTATAAATGATATTCGATAAAGGATCTTCCGGGTTCAACTCATAATTGCCGCTTTTTGCCAATTGGAGCGTTTTTCTTACAAAGGCTCTCACACGAACTTCTAATTCTGCAACAGCGGCATTGGTAAAAGTTACCATAAGAATACTAGCAATCGGCATGTTTTTTTCGATTACCAGTCTGATTACTAACAAAGCAATAGAAAAGGTTTTCCCGGTACCGGCACTCGCTTCAATTAAATTACTATTAGCCAATTCAACAGTAACCGGATTAAAATTTTCATTTATTATAGGAGGCATAAATATGTTTTAGTTCAATTAATTTATTCAAATAAATGTGGAAATTGATTTTTTAACGGGCCAAATATATTGGCAACATGATTGGTTAATGTAGGATATTTTTCTTCCGAAAAAAATCCATGTTCAACTGCTTTATTTAAATAGTCGTCACTAAAATCAAAGTTTCTGACATTATTTATTGCTGCTTCATACAATTTCATAAACTGTTCATATGAGTTTACGGTATATTTTTTCTTTGCAAGAGCTGGATAGAAATAAAAATAGTCGTCGTTGCCCGCTTTAAAATATTGCACCAATTCGGTTAACAGGCTAATTGCTTCTTGCTGACTCATACAATCAGCGTCTAACTTTTCTGCATGTTCGCTACCCTTCCAGATAAATAGCATTTCTGCATGTATATTGCTGGCTCTTAGCAACAAATATTTGAGGTATGCTCGTATAATATACTTTTGTATGTTTTTAGAATTACATACCGACACAAGCGACTGATCATACATTTCTTCAATAGTCCCTTTAATAGTGCAGTGGTCGATGGTTATTTGAATGTCGATGGGCTGATGAGTTTTATCGGCAATACTTTGTTGAAAAAGGTTTTTTATGTTTACCAATTCTTCTGCCATTTGTTTCACTACTACGTTACCCATATTGGCCAGTGGTAATTTTCCCGACAATTTCTTTTGCGCTATATAGTTTTCTTGTTGATCTTGAGGCAAATAAATCAAATCATTATTAATGATCCATTTTTCTAGTTGATTGATATCAAAGGGCTCGCTTTCCGAAATGTTTTCTTCTTCTTCCTTGTAATATATATTCAATCGTTTGTTAAGAAAGTATTTAGGGGGGTTGTGAAAAAACGCAATGAAATCATTCAATTTAATCTCATCAAAATTCAACCCCTGTGTGTTGGTGGTTTGTGTAGCCGGTAATGCGCTATTGGTTTTAAAATAAGATTCACTCAGGTAATTGATTAAACCCGAATCATTAAAATATTTTTTACTAAAGCCATGTAGTGGATGAACTGTTATCCATTGCTTTTTAAGCTCTTCCGAATCAATGTTAATGGCTTTAGCCGTATAGTCGATGAGTTCATCTACCAAAGAAGAGGGCGGCAAATCACTGCCATCCTTACTGTCTTTAGATATAAAACTAATGTATAAATACTCATCTGCGCTTAACAGTGTTTCTAAAAACAAATGCTTGTCATTCTCTTTTGGATTTCGATCGCCTATTCGTTTTTCTTTTTGCATCAAGCTAAAGCTTAATGGCGTTTCTTTGCGCGGAAACTTATCGAAGTTCATGCCTAATAATCCTACTACTTTAAATGGAATGCTTCGCATTGGCACGAACGAACAAAATGTAATACCAACCGTAGAAAATGAATGTGATTTTCTTTCCAGGTCTAAACGAGTTAACAAACTATGTCGGAACACATCAAAACTAATTTTTACATTGGCGTGTTCATCTAACTCAATTAGGTTTTCAATAAAAGCTACAAACACAGGATGGTCTTCGTCTTCTTTTTCGGCAGACTGAAAAACCATGTCTTCCATTAAATTCTTTAAATATTGTGCCCACTCTGCAATGGTTTTGTCGGTTTTCCGTTCTTGAATATAGTGGGTAAGTATTTGATAAAAGTGTATCAGTTTAATCCGCTCAAAACCTTCGGCACCTTCCGCGGTATCTAATGGAATCAGCGTATGTGCATCCTGTACAAAATCATTGGGGGCACCTGCAATACATAAGCCATACAACATTTTATTTAATCCGTATTTCCAACTCACCACATAGGTTGCATCTGCTTCCCGGCCTTCATCTCCCCAAAAAATACCGGCTTCTCTAACTGCCTGACGAATGTTTTTGATCGACTGTATTTTAAATCTGTTTTTTATATAAGTATACCCCAATAAGTCTAATACATCTTCGGCCTTTAGGGTTTGATCATCTATATTTAATATGGCTTTTAATGCGGCAAACATATTGTTACCGGTAGTAACTGTTTCATCCGCAATTTTATAAGGAAATGCATTTTTACTGTTTCCGAATATTGCATGTATAAACGGTGCATAATAATCTATGTCTGAAACCATTACTACTATATCGCGCGGTGATAATTGTACGCCCTGTTTATCTATCAATGCTACCAAATAATTATAAAACACTTCTACTTCCCGCAGCGGCGTATAACAACCATTAATTGTTACAGAACCATCTTTAATGTTATGCAGTTCATATCCATTGGTTAATGCATTAGGGGTGTTGTGATATATATCTGCTTGTATTTTTTTGATTAGCTGCGGAGGTTCCTGATCCGGACGAACCAATAATTCATTATAGTTGTTGATGATTTCTTCTTTCTCGAACAACAACGTGTACGTGTTTTTTACAATAGAACCCCAGTTAAGTAATAAATCGTTGCCTACTAATACATGCTCATCTGATGTGTTAGCAATTTTGTTTTTTGCACTTAGTCGGGCAATTTGTTTTTCGGATTTATCTTCTAGCCAATATTGTTCGGGAGCAGGGTTGGTCATATAAAAATATATGTCAATTACATTTCCCAATTCATTTAATAAGTTCAAATAAAATGGCGCAATAATAGCCAATCCAAAAAAGTGTAAGGCGGGTATTTTAGTTTGAATAGCTTGTTTAAATAACGGGTCGCTTAATGAATTGCGAAGCTTTTGCCCCATTTCTGTTTTATCTTGATACGAGGCTTGCAAACGTTCTTTTAATAAAATCCACAAATGCTTTTGCCATTCGGTAGTATTATTAGGAACCGCTAGTTCTTTATTCCACGCTTGAATGATTTCCGGGCGATATAACTGATATTGATCAAACAAATCGGCCAACTCATTGGCTAACGCAATTTTTTTAATGTTGTTATGTATATAATATTGACTAATACTAGGGTACTGCGCAATGAAAGATGGTTCATCTAACAGATTATATAAACACCATTTCATGGTTTCCTGATCCAGTATTTTTTTATCTAAACTACCTGTCATCCTAAATACAATTGCCAACACATCATTGGGCCTGTAAAACTGAATATTAGCTGCTATTCCAAGTTGATGGGCAATGCTATATTTCAGCCAATTATTCATGCCCTCCGTTTGCGTAATAATCCATTGTTTTGCAAATGGATTGTTTTGCAGCGTTCGCAGATTTTCGGAAATCTTACCTGCCAATGGTTTCAATGAATTTGAAACAGTTAATTTAATACTCATATCAATTAGTTGTCATCATTATCAATAGGGGTGTCTTAACCAAGTCTTTCTCTAATACCCGATGTTCTTTTTACTGTAGCACTTGCCGCATGTAATATGGTGGCTCCGGCTGCTTGAATAGTTACTTCGTCTTTTGCCCTGGTTACACCGGTATATAATAGCTCCCTGGTAAGTAATGGGTTATCGGTTCCTTCGGGTAATACAATGAATACTTTTTTAAATTCAGAACCCTGGCTTTTATGTATCGTCATGGCAAAAACAGTTTCTGCACTGGTAATATATGCAGGTAAAAAAGCTTTGGGTTGATCTTGATTGGCTACTTCAAAATATGCTCTGCCGTTTCTTATTATGCCTACATCTCCATTAAACAAACCAAATTCATACATGTTTTTGGTAACCATTATGGGGCGATTGTGGTAAAATTCTGAATCGGTTTGAATTAGTTTTCGCTCTTTTAAAATCGCTTCAATCTTTTTATTGATTGCATATAACCCTTTTTCTCCTTCTCTTACCGCCACCAATATTCTTAGGTTATTTAATTTTTGAATGGCCGTTTTTATATCCAGTTCCTGTATAAAGTCAATATACCCTTCTGCAAATAGTTGTAGTGTTGACGGATGGTATTGTGTATCGATAACCACATTGGTGTCTACGGGTGCATTAATATATTCTTCTAAAACCTGCGCTTCATTATTTAAGATAGC
>CANHJH010000033.1 GCA_947460365.1 Sphingobacteriia bacterium
ATTTTTAGCCATGTAGTTCTCTAAGTATAACTCTTTTGTCTGTGACTGCTGTCTATTCCAATTGGCATCGGGGCTAAGTATTAAGGTTTTGCCATTGATTAGCCTTTCACGTACTTCTTCTATTCCCAATAAATCACCTTTTTCATTCATTACATAAGCGTCAAATGAAGGATCAATCCATATCCATTTTTCTAAATCATTGCTATAAACCATATTGATAACATGACAATCTGGATCTGCTGTGTCTTTAGGCAAACAAGTAACATATCTTGATTTAATTCCCAATGATAAATAACATTCATTTAATACCATTGCTAGTCCTCTACAATTCAATCCTCTACCTTCTTTTTTGCATACAGCAATCATGTTTAGTGCATTCATAACTTCCGGATTAGCATTCATGCCATCATGAGGAATTAGGTAATGAAGCCAATGCATTAAATTGAGTATTTTTGATAATTCAGATCCTGTACCTGCAATAGAATCTAATTTTAATTCTTTTCTAATTCTAACCAAGTTTGGATTATCTGAAGACTGATAAGAAAACTTTGGAATGTAGCTTTTATCATTATTGTCATATTTTGCAGCAGTTTTCAAAATACTCAACTTTGATTTCTGATACTTTATTTGAGTAAGTGCAGAATCTTTCCCATTTAATAAAATCACAAAATTAAAAACACTGTCTTTTGGGTTAATATTAGCTGTTATTGAATCTACATCGGTGTAAAAAGTCACTTTTTTTGATTCTGTATGATGAATATCGGGTTTTATCTCAGGAGAGATGGTCCATACTTTTTTGAATAATCGTTTATCCTCTCTAATATCAACCTGGTTTGAATTAGCTTTAATGATTATTATTTTCTTTTGAGCCTTAATTGAATTAATGGTTAGAACTGATAAGACAAATAATAGAATTATATCTTTCATTGATAATTTTTCCCATAAGACGCAAACAATAAAAAAAAGTTACAATGTCTAGCAATTATTTTTTGCTTCAATTTAACTCTTGCGGAGTACTATAAAATGGCATTGTTTATTGATGCTCGTCAATAATTTTCTGTAATTCGGCTGGTATCTCCATTTTTTGAAGCGGCGGCACATTGGCTCCTCCTGTATTACCAACAGGGAATTCTCCAACAAAAGATTTAATTCCACCAACAAGCAAACGTGGAATTTGTCCAACTATTTCTTTTAGGTCTTTTATCTTGATCCCAAAAAGGAACATTTTCCAATGAACCAGGGTATGATGGTATGGATAGGGTTGGCCAAGTATATGGGCTCTTTCAAGATGATGCCAGCTTGCTGTGAAATTCTTATTTGATAAATAGTTTCTAGCAATTTCTAATTCTTCAAAGAAGAAAGTTTTTAAACTGCCAGGCATATTTGTATGGATTTTCATGAATTTCAAATTTTATCCTAAGTGAGGAAATCCCCCCTAATCGGCTGAAATTAGTTGATTTCGGTTTTATGCAATTCCAACTAACAACAAATAAACAGTCTACTTTCTTTAACTACATATCAATAAAGTTTGGAAAGTAAAATAACGCTAAAAATTAAGCTGTAACTGGAGCCTTAATAAACTGCCCTTTTGGTGGTTATTTTGATTTTTAAATGACTCAAATCGTCTATCTGAAATAGTATACATAGTTACTAATTCAATATTTTTATTAGGTTGCCATTCTACCCCTACTTCAAACTCTTTTACTTCATAAGCCATGGCATCCATTTCGTGTTTTTTACCCCCTTGGTAATACTGATAACGCGAAAATGGAATAATCACATGTTTTCCTTTTTGAGTCTTGTAAGAAGCAGTAATGTATCCCCCCCTCAAAGAAGATACTTCTACAGAATCTGATACTTTATTATATTTAGGACCTCTTCCAATATTATATTCCGCTTGAATACCAAATGGCTTTGGATACAACACAAATGAACCAGCAACACGTTGATCTAAAAAAGAACGAGTAGCCGGTATTTTAACGCCTGCATTAATCAAATCAGGAGTTAAAATATATTGACCTGTATAAGCCTGCACACCCATTTCAACAATTTGCTTATTTACGGTAAATGGATATGAAAATCTTGAAACAATATGAAGGCTATTGTTTGCTTCAGCTCTGTTGGCTGTTTGCCCATTGTAAGCCCCAAAACTAAAAACCCCATAATCACCCGAACCTTTTAATCCATCACTTACTAAACTGGCCAAAAGAGTTCTTTTATTTTTCGGCGCCCAGTAAAAGAATGCCCCCAAATCACGTTCATTAGCAACAGCGCTATTTAAGGCGTCGTTTCTATCTAAAGGAATCCTATTTTGAGAAGACTGCATATTTTCAAAACCAAATGGAACCTTACTTTGACCAACTCGCAGTCTAAATTCGTTTTTTGCATCCAATCCTACATCTACATATGCATCTCTGATTTGAGCATATTGAGTAGCCGTTGATGAAGGATTAGAAGCTAAATCTGGTTGAATATAAAAGTATACACGTTCACTGATTTGGCCACTAAAAATCAAACGCATACGTCTTATAAAAAAGCCTCCATTATCGCCCCAACTTCTATCACATTGTGCACACTGTAATAACGGATTGGTTTCTAGCAACCTATTGTAACGCACCTGCATGTAACCTCTTAATTGAATAGACTCAAACCATTGCTTTTTAGGTGGCGCTGTTTGACCCAGTACCGATGGACTTACGAATAAATAAAATGAAAATAAAAAGAGTGCAAGCAGTTGCTTCATAAATTATTTTAAGTGGGCAAATGTACTAAATCATTGTATTGCATATTAATTTTTAGAGATATTTAGCATTGACTTGACGGAAATTAAATTAGCATTACATTTGAAATAGTTAAAACTAGAATTATGCGTCAAAAAATCACACTCCTTTTCATTTTGTTCGCTGCGCTTTTTATATCCAGTACAGTCATTTTTAAAAAACATTACCAACTAGTGGATGGTTATATACTCGTTCAAAAAGAAAGCAGACGTAACGAATCAACCCAATGGGAATTAGTTTGGGAAGATAGTTTTAATAAAGGTTCGCTCGATACAAATAGATGGTCTCGTATTGATCTTTTTACTTCACCTAAGTGGAAAACGCCTATCGATAAATGGAGAGATGTGACAGGTTGTTTTAGGTATATCACCGGCACTAACGATGAAGTGGTTAAATTTGATAAGGATAACATTTATTTAAGAGGAATTATTAACAATGATACGATTAATGGCGATCCCAGACCAATGCTGACGGGGGGGATATATAGCTGGAAAAAATTTGCATTCCAATATGGACGTATTGAAATAAGAGCAAAACTTGATTCCGCTTATGGTGCATGGCCTGCGATTTGGATGATGTCAGAAAAAGACATTTTTCCAAATCAACATAATGGAGAAATGGATATCATGGAAAAATTAAATCATGATACATTTGCATATCAAACCACCCATAACCATTACACTATTACTTTAAAACAAGAAACCCCTAAAAAATATAATACAGGCAAAATCGATACGAAAGGATATAATATTTATAGTGTTAGTTGGTATCCCGATAAATTAGTATATGCTATTAATGGCATCGAAACTATTACTTATCCTAAAGTGCCAGGTGCCGGAACATATCAGTGGCCATTTGATCAACCTTTTTATTTAATAATTGATCAACAATTAGAAGGCAGTTGGCCTGGCAAAGTCACTAACCCCAGCGAATTGCCTACCAATATGGTGGTAGATTGGGTGCGATTGTATCAATAAAATTATACCGATCTCTTGAGCTCAATATTTGGAACATCAAATAGCTTTAGCGTTAAACTGTTTACATACAATTCATTTCCCTTTAGGTGAATTGTTTTTTGAAAATGAGTTATTAAAACGATTTAACTTAGTTAAGCTATTATATTAAAAATTTTAAACTGTAATAATGAAAACCTTACTTCAACTATTTGTTTTTACAACAATTTGTCAATCCGGATTTGCTCAAATTGTTAAGGAGTTTACAATTGAAAAGCAATATCTAAACATTCCAATAAGTAAATCCGAAAACCGACAAATGGTAAAATTTGTAACTGGTTCAGACACTTCCACTTATTCGGTGATTCGTATTGCCGACAAAGCCCCAGACTATTGGGTATTTAAGGATGTGTCTGAGTTGAAGGGGAAGATACTTAAGTTGGTATTTTCTAAAAAGGTGAATGGTATAGAAAATATCTATCAGTCTAATCAAATAGTTGGTCAGGATAGTTTGTACAAGGAAGTGAACAGGCCACAATTCCATTTTTCAACCAAGCGCGGTTGGGTAAATGACCCAAATGGTTTAGTGTATCATAATGGCGAATATCATTTGTTTTATCAACACAACCCGTTTGAAACGGAATGGGAAAATATGCATTGGGGGCATGCTGTAAGCAAAGATCTGTTGCACTGGAATGAGTTAAATGATGCACTTTATCCGGATACTTTGGGTACAATATTTTCAGGGTCTGCGGTTATAGATCATAATAATTCATCGGGTTGGGGTAAAAATGCTTTGGTAGCTTTTTATACAACTGCTGGTAAAAAAATGCAACAAAATGTAGCCTTTAGCAATAACAACGGAAGGACTTTTACAAAGTATTCAGGCAATCCTTTATTGGGCCCGGATAGAGACCCTAAAGTTTTTTGGTATGCGCCTACTAACACATGGGTAATGGCCTTGTACAATGAAAATTATGTAGCCATATACAATTCAAAAGATTTAAAAAAGTGGGACTTTAAAAGTAAAACCAAAGGTTTTTATGAGTGTCCCGAGCTTTTTGAACTTGCTATTGATGGCAATCAAAATAACAAAAAATGGGTAATGGTTGCGGCATCAGGTACTTATATGATTGGTAGTTTTGATGGGGCTAATTTTAAGCCCGAGACTGGCAAATATTTTTATACTTGGGGCGCACAGTATGCCGCGCAAACCTATAATAATATGCCTGATGGTAAGCGCGTTCAAATTGGATGGGGTAGAATAGATCAACCGAGTATGCCTTTTAACCAAATGATGCTTTTCCCAAATGAACTTAGTTTGCGAACCACCAGAGAAGGCGTTCGTTTGTATTGCGAGCCAATCAATCAAGTGAATCAGCTTCATGATAAAATACACAAATGGACAAATAGCTCAATAACAGAAGTAAATGAAGAGCTGAAAAATGTGCAGGCTGATTTATTGCACATTACTATGGATATTGAAATAGATAAAGGGTTGGGTGCAGAAATATTTTATAAGGGTAATCCTATTATTTATTATGATGGAAATTTTAACCGCTTTAATGGTGCGCCATATATTTGTGAAACACCTGGTAGTTTTAGATTTAACATTGAAATACTACTTGATAAAAATTCGGTAGAAGGCTATATTGACCACGGTAAACTATATATTGCCGAAGCGCTGAAAAAGCCAATTTCAGAAAATGGAATTGAACTAAAAGGTGATATCAAAGTCCATTCAATTCAAGTAGCTGAGATGAAGTCTATTTGGAAACCATAAACCGTTTTCTAATTGCATATGAAATACCCTATTTTAATTTCCGTAAGTTTTTTGTTGTTTTCTACAATACAAGCACAGCTTGTAAATCTGCGTTGCGAGTACAATATCAATCCACTTGGGATAGATGTTACAACGCTCCATTTTAACTGGGAGTCTGATGTGCAAAATACACCTAGTGCAAATGCTGGTTACAGAATAATGATTGCAACTCATCCTGATTTGTTAGTAAAGGATATGCCAGATATATTTGATTCTAGCATGCATCGTGTAGATGGCCATGCGCTTACTGCAACAAATTTACCATTGCGTTCTTATACACGTTATTATTGGACCGTCAGATTTTTAGGCGCAACCAATAAGGTAGAAAAAAATACGAAGACAGCATGGTTTGAAACGGCAAAAATCAGCGGAAAAGAGGGGTGGCATGCACAGTGGATTACAGACAGTAACGATCTGGAATTCAGACCCGCGCCCTTATTTCGTAAAAGTTTCAAATTAAAATTAAAACCAGTTTCAGCCCGCGTATACATTTCTGGTTTAGGATATTATTCTTTTTTTATTAATGGATCCAAAGTTGGAATTGGAACTTTAAATCCGGGGTATACTGATTTTTCTAAGCGAGTTTTATATTTATCATATGATGTTACCAAACATTTGACTCAAGGTGCAAATGTGTTGGCAGCTGAATTAGGGAATGGATGGTTTAACAATCAAACGCCTACCGTGTGGAATTATAATTTAGCTCCTTGGCGCGCTAGACCTCAGTTAATTTGCGAATTACATGTAAAGTATAGCAATGGATCCACAGAAATTATTTCGAGCGATAAAACATGGAAGACCTCAACAGGCGCATTACAGTATGATAATTTATATGTAGGATCAACCTATGATGCGAGATTGGAGCAATCCGGGTGGAATCAAAATAATTTTGATGATACCCAATGGGCCCAAATAAAAATTACTACATCACCGGCACCTTTGATTCATTCTCAAATGATGCCTGAAATAGGAGCATCACGGACTTTTAAACCTGCATACTTTAATAAGTTTAACCCAACTACTTATGTGTATACTATGGGTGAGAACATTGCTGGAGTAGTTAAACTTAAAGTAATTGGTAAAGCTGGAACTAAAATCACTATACGATATGGCGAATGGCTTGATAAAAATGGAAGACTTGATCAGTCTAATATTAACATGCATTTGCGTGGAGTGCTTCCAAATGAAAAAGTAATTCAAAAAGATGAGTTTATTTTAAAAGGCAAGGGTATGGAAGAATATACCCCACCGTATACTTATCATGGCTTTCAATATGTAGAAGTTACTTCAGATAGGCCTATTGAATTAGATATAAACAGTATTGAAGGGGTAGTACTTCATTCTTTAGTGGATTCAATTGGAAATTTTTCATGCTCTAATACATTGTTGAATACAATTTATGATAACTGTAAACGATCTTATCTCTCTAATTTATTTGGCATCCCAACCGACTGTCCACATCGTGAAAAAAATGGTTGGATGGCAGATGGATTTATGGTACAAGAAGCTGGTATGTTGAATTATTTCAGTAGAAATATTTACAGCAAGTGGGTAAATGATATGGTGGATGCACAAGAGCCAAATGGTGATGTGCCCGGAGTAGTACCAACTTCCTCCAATTGGGACTCTGACTGGGCCGGGCCTATCTGGGATGCTGCTATTTTTAAAGTACCGGATTTACTTTACACCTATTATGGTGATACTAAACCTTATGCTGCTATTTATGAAACGTGTAAAAAATATTTGATTTTCTTGGATAGTTGTCGCGATAGTAGAGGATTATTAACCAAAGGGTTAGGTGACTGGTTGTACTTTAAATCTATAACACCAGTTGATTTTATGACTACTTGCTATTATTATGATGACTGTATGAAAATGGCTAAGATGAGCAAGATACTTAACAAAGGGGATGCTGAATATTATTTAGCCAAAGCAGCTGAAATAAAAAAATGTATTAATGATAATTTTTTCAAAGCGGATAGTGTAGCCTATGCTAACAAGACGCAACTTTCATACGCGCTTCCTTTATACATGGGCATCGTTCCTGAGGGGTATGAAAAAAAGATTGCAGCTAAATTGGCAGCGGCAATACGTGAAAATGATTATAGTTTAGATTTTGGTTTTATAGGCAGTGCCGTTGTACCTCAAGTGCTTTCGGATTATGGTTATAATGAGGTGATGTACAAGCTTTTAACAAAAACAACCTTGCCTTCCTTTGGATATTGGGTCGAAAAATGGAAAGCTACCTCTTTATTTGAGGCGTGGGATATAACAAAAAATATAGGCGATGCTTCACTAAATCATCCTTCTATGGGTAGCGTTAGCGCTTGGATGATTAAATCATTAGCCGGAATAAATATTGCTACTGATGCCATCGCCTTTGAAAAGATTGTTATCAAACCTTCCTTTATTAAAGATTTAAATTTTGTTAAGGCTTCACATAAATCTATAAACGGACTAGTTGTTTCCGAATGGAAGCGAAATGGTGTGATCATTGAATTAAAAGTAGTGATACCCGCCAATAGTAAAGCGCTAATTGTATTGCCTAATAAGGAAATAGCAGTAAGTGGTGGAGCATATAACTTTGAAATTAATCAATAATAGTTTTAGTGCTACCCACTTCAATGTTGGATTTGAGTGGTACTGCAATATTCATTGCATGTTTTCTGTGGTTGATTAACATGGCTCCAATTCCTCCATATCGGCTAGATTTCCTTTTATATCTAATTAGGGAAATTAAGCAGCAGCTTCGTATATTTGTTTTGGACAAAGTTTGCATAATGATTATTAAGCTTTTTGGGATGTTATATTTTTCCTTGCTACTTGCATACGGTGCTGCAGCACAAGAGCAATTTCTATATAAATCTACCATAAAGCCAACGCTTCTAAAAGTAGATAGTTTAAAAAAATTTCCTGTTAATATCTTATCACCTAATCATTATATACAATCATTAGGATTTTTCTGTAAAGTAGAATTACAATTGGAAAAACGCACAAAAATTCCGTTACGATTTAGGCTGGGAAGCTTAGACTATGTAAATAAAATGGAAGGTAAAAAATAGTGTACCACCCAATAGCAGTGCAAAATTTTTCTTTAATTTTTTCTTGTTGCAAATGGAGTATACTCTTACTTTTAAGACAATAATTTAGCTTAATAAATAATAATGCAATCATATTATTACTTAAATTGTAGTTGCTGATTTACAAGCTGCATTAAATATTTTTATGAGAAATCTTATGTTGAATTTTATATTGAGCCTCTTTTTCTTGATCATTTTCTTTCTGCCAACTCATGCGCAACAAAATATTTTTGTTGCTATTCAGGGGAATGATCAAAACAATGGATCCATCGAGTATCCATTGGCAAGCCTTGCTCAAGCTATTGTTTTAGCTAAAAAGAGCCATACAAAAAATATACATATACAATTAAGGGAGGGTACTTTTTATTTAAATGCTCCAATACAAATTGATGCAGATGTTGTGAAGGATAAATCATTACATATAAGCGCCTATCAACATGAACTGGTACAAATTAGTGGAGCCCAAAAAATTGCTGTAAAATGGGAACGCTATAATGATCAAATTTATGCTGCAAAAATTAATATAGATTTTTCGCCTGATGCGCTTTATATCAATGATCAACCTGCTATTTTGTCTAGGTATCCAAATTATAATGCTACTGCCCGGGTTTTTAATGGCGTTGCCTCAGACGCAATTAGTAAAGAACGCGTAAAAAAATGGGCCAATCCTAAAGGTGGCTATTTACATGCCATGCATGCCGGTGAATGGGGGAGTTTCCATTACAGGATATTAGCAAAAGATAGTGTTGGCAATATTATTAAAGAAGGTGGATGGCAGAATAATCGACCTTCCCCCTTACACGATCAATTGCAATTTGTTGAAAATATATTTGAGGAATTAGATGCTCCCAACGAATGGTTCTTCGATAAAAACTCCAGTACACTGTATTATATTCCAACAAAAAATTTGGATTTAAATCATGCTACTATTGCACTTAATAAATTACAAAATTTAATCACCATCAAAGGAAAAGAAAATCAGCCTGTAAAGAATCTAAAAATATCAAACATTCATTTTGCACAAACCAATCGAACTCTTTTTGAAAAACATGAACCCTTATTACGGTCAGATTGGCAATTGCATCGGGGTGGTGCTATTGTGTTGGAAAATACAGCACATGTTCAAATTGAACATTGTGTGTTTACGCAGTTAGGTGCGCATGCAATTATGGTATCGGGTTACAATAAAACCACCACCATCAACGATAATCACATTTACAATATTGGTCAATCCGGAATATGTTTTGTTGGAGATACTACTGCTGTTCGCAACCCTTTATTTGCATACAATGACCTTCCATTTAAAACATTGGATCTAACTCCAGGTCCTAAGAACAATAAATTTCCTGAAAATGCGCTGGTAGAAAATAATTTGATTCATGATATTGGTCAAATAGAAAAACAAGCTACTGGTGTAGAGATTTCCATGTCTCAATATATCAGGGTGAAAAACAATACCATTTACAATACCCCAAGAGCGGGTATCAATATTGGCGATGGTACCTGGGGCGGACATATTATTGAGTTCAATGATGTTTTTAACACTGTATTAGAAACTGGCGATCATGGAGCATTTAATTCATGGGGCAGAGACCGTTATTGGAATGCAAATAGATCTTATATGGATAGTATTACTACTGCTAATCCTACATTAATATTATTAGATGCGATTAACACCACTATAATTCGGAATAATCGTTTTCGTTGCGATCATGGATGGGATATTGATTTGGATGATGGATCCTCTAATTATGAAATCTATAACAACATTTGTTTAAATGGAGGTATAAAACTTAGAGAAGGTTTTTATAGAAAGGTTGAAAACAATATCATGATCAATAATTCTTTTCATCCTCATGTTTGGTTTAATAAAAGCGGCGACATTTTTAGAAGAAATATTGTTACCCGGAATTATTATCCAATTTTGGTGAATGACTGGGGGAAAGAAATTGATTATAATTTCTTTCCGGATGCCGCCTCTTTAAATAAATCTACCAAAAGCCATACCGACCATCATAGTTTATTTGGTAATCCTATGTTTAACGATGCCAATACGGGTGATTTTAAACTAAACAAACAAAGCCTTGCCTTTAAAATTGGGTTTACAGATATCGATACTAAAAATATAGGGATTCAAAATGCCGCGTTAAAAATCATCGCACAAAAAATATGCTATAAGCAATTAATGCTGCCTCCAACTGCTAATGATGAAGCGGTGCTCCATTCTTTTTTTAATGTAAAGCTCAGAAAAGTAAAGAGCAAGGAAGATCAATCTGCTTATGGATTACCAACAACTGAAGGACTTATAGTAGCGTTGGTAAATGAAAAAGATAAAATAATTACCGGGTTGTTGCCAAAAGATGTGATTGTGGAAGCAGAGGGGGAGAAGGTTAATGCCGCTTTTGATTTAATAAGTATGTACGAAAAAACAAATTGGACAGGGAAAATGACGCTCACCATTTATAGAAATCAACAAAAACAGTCATTGACATTCAATTTTAAGTAAATTGATAGAATCAACAGTTATTTCTGTAGTATCTTCTCTAAAAATCAGGATGTTGCTATTCCAATTGCTGTTTTAAACGCTGTGTAAAAGTCAGATCCAATCCTATGTTCACTAACTATAATTAGCTGTAAAAATCACCCTAACAGTAAAGCAAACAAGGCCCTGCAAGCTCCCTTAATGTACTAAAATACAGCATTTGAGTTTCTGGGATAATTATATAGTGTAATAATAAATGGTATAAAAATTGTAGTTAAGCAGATACATAGAATTATTTTTTGTACTTTTTTCTAATTTGTCTTGATATTATATTTAAACATAATTTATATTTGATATTTTTAAAAAAGCTTAAAAAATAATATATTGCAAAAAATTTTGTTTTAAATAGCCTTTTATTAAGGCTACATCAACATAATTAAATTTTTGTATGTATTTTAGTTTAATGTAAAATCAACCAATATACATTTTAAAATATCCTCTGAAACTAACCCTGAAGTCATAGCATTTATGTTATACTTTAGATAACCTGGTCTGAATGAAAAAAGTACTGCTAGCCTTACAACTGTTTTTCGTTTTTGTTGCAAACGCTCAAGACTTATCCATTATCAATAGTGGTCAAACAGGCGCATCAGGATCGAATTGGAGTTTAACAGATAATGGAACTTTAGTAACTATTACTGTTACCGGTGTTGCCAATATTCATCCATCCGTAATAAGTGATAAACTAAACCTTGGTCGAAACGTTATTGTTAATGGTACAGGTGCTAACATTTTTGTTAAAAGCAATATTTCTACCTCTGCTTCTTCCAGTAGACGACTTACGCTGAAAACTGTTGGATTTGTTGCTGTATTAGCTGATTTAACTATAGAATCAACAGGTGGTGCATTGGATGTGATTTTTTGGGCGGATTCAGATAATAGCCAGTCTGCCGGGGGAGGCAATAGTGATGAAATCAATATTCTAGCAGGGGTTTCTATTAAATCAAATGGCGGTAAAATTGTTTTGGCGGGTGGTTTAGACAATGGTGCCAATTATGGTAGTGTTGCTAATGATGGTATACCTGATAATTTTGCGTACAGAGGTTCAGGTGATTTAGGTGGTGTAAGTTTAGGACCTGCCACAGGTTCGGGAACCGTTGTTTCCATATTGAGTAACGGTGGAGATATTATCATGCGTGGATATACTTATTGGAGTACTTCCAATGCAAAAAGTGGTATCGTAAGTCAGGGCAATCTTAATATAAATGCAGGCGCTGGGCGTATTATCATGGAGGGAATTTCAGGGGTAGCTAGCGGACTAGAATTTACGTGGGGAGCAACTCCAAATATTGCCATTACTTCTAGTTATGATGGTGCAGACCCCGCTATTCGAATAGCGGGAGGTACCCGAAGTACAGGGTCATTTGGACTTTTCTTAGCCAATGCAAATTCAGGAAATATTTTAATTCAATCCACTTCTACAACGGGTGGAGGAATCGTTTTGGCGGGATCAAATATGAACGGTAATGGATATACCGCCTTACAAACCTCTCCAGATGGAAGCAACATGAACCTCCAACTGCTTGCTGGCAAAGGAGATATTGTTTTGCAAAATGAAGTCATCGGTTCTATTACTCCTGCGCAGGGCTATATTCGAAATTATGGCTTGATTCAATATGGCGCAAGAGCCAATTCAAATGCTGTGCAAGGCGTTACTCCAGCTGTAACTTCTTCAACTGCCAATGTGGTATTGAGAGGAACTAGTGTTCTTTTTGATGGATCTAAAATATCAACTGCAGCAACTACCGGTAAATTTACCGTAGAACCTAAAACAGCTGATAATTCTTTTGTTGACCCGATCACTTTCAAAAATGTTGACTTAAGAACGGTTACTGCGTTTACGGTTGGTAAAATGACGAATACGGCAGATGTATATTTAGCTTCAGATATCACAGTGAATGGCGCCATCTCGATTATGGGCGCTTATGTAGACTTGAACAGCAATGTAACCAGTACCGCTGAGGGTAATTTATTTTTCCAAGGGTTAAACAGCGAATGGAGTTTTAAATTATTGTCAGGTAAAACGATTAAAAAAACATCAGGTTATGGATTATTGACTATTCAGGGAAATGGTAGAATAAATGAGTCTATCTATACCGGAAATATATTGGCCGAAGCTCCTGCTAAACTTGACGTAGTAATAATTTCCGAGTTGGACAATGGCGTTAATTATGGTATTGCCACAGGAACAATTGTTACCAATGGGGGGCATGTTTGGATAGGTGGAGGATCTAAAACCAAAAAATGGAATGGACTTGATGTAGGTAGTCAATATGCTGTGGGTAATGCAAATAAAGGAAATGGTTATGCCATTGATATTTCCGGAGATATTATTACCAATGGTGGAGACGTTTTAATGAGTGGTTGGTCAACTTGTTGTTCCGATTTTGGAGCGCTGAGTTTCAACAGAACCATCTCAACAGGAGTGGGGGATGTTACCTTTTTGACCAAAAACAATACCTTTTTAAATGGTAGTATTAAGATAATTATTAATTCTACTGGAACATTTACCATTGCGCCTCCATCTGGACTTTCTTACAATGGTACAGTTAACTTTAACGGTACCACCACATCGGGTACTTTTACGGGTTCAAATAATGCAAACGGTTTACAGATCAATAACATAGCCAATTTAAAAGCATTTACGCTTGGTAATTATTTTGGAGAAGGGGTTGCAGGAGATTCACCATACGACTATAATAATGGACATGTTACGGACATGAGTGCAGCTTTGGATATTATTGGCCCTATTAAAGTGTATAGTTCAGCCATTGCTGTATATAATCCATTGAAAAGTGCTGCTTCCGGTAAAGCGATTCAATTGATTGCAACGGGAGGCAATATTTCCTTGCAAGGAAACCTAACTACAACAGCTGTAGGGGCTTCTATTCTAGCCAAAGCAACTTCATATATAGAATCAAATGCTAGTCGAACTTTTCAAACCAATAAGGGTGATTTTATCATTTGGTCTGATTACGACAATTTGAATAGTGGGGGTATTACCTTAAATGACAATAATACCATCAATACAGCGAATGGACTTACTACAAGTGCCCTGAGCGGTGGTGGTAAAATTGTATTAGCAGGTGGATTAGATGCGAATTCAGATAGCATACCTGATGGTTTTGCAGGTTATCCAAGTGGCGGCCACGGCATCATATTAGGGGTAAATTATGGTCAAACCACTACCATGTATTCTGGCGGTGGAGATATTTTCATCAAAGGAAAATGTTTGGGAGGAGCTAGTCATTCTGGTTTTAATCAAACTGGTGCTTGGCATGCTAACTCAGGAAAGGGCGCTATTGAAATTATTGGAGAAAATGCCAATTTTTATGGAATTAATTTCAATGCCAATGCTTCAACAACTAAACAGTTAAGTTTAATTTCCGATAAATCTACAGGTACTGCTATTTCCATTACTGGTTCTTCAGTTGGCAATTATGGGGTAGTTTTTAATAACAATGCGCCTAAAGAAATTTTAGCAACCGGTGGTGGAAATATCACAATTGTTGGAACAGCCGGAACGACTAATACAGGTATTTTTCTGCAAGATCAAGACATTTTGGCTACAGGTGGAACCATTACCCTAAATGCCGGAACTAAAGGCATTTTAGTTACAGATCGAGGTACACGTATTGGTTCTAGAGCAGGTTCGGGTATTACAAGTAGCACGGCCAATATTAAAATCATTTCAGATGTCAATACCTTTAATGCACTTACTTCGGGTTATACAGATGAGTTTAATACCAGCGGAACAGTAACGATTGAACCATTTAGCAATAGTTTTTCCAGCGCACAAACTTTTCCTGTCACGGGATTAACGCTAGCTAATACAGTGAGTGGGTTAACCATAGGTAAATCCACTAATACAGCCAATATTACTTTGGCAGCTAATACTACCGTAGCTGGCCCTATTAGCGTTTATGGGGGTAATATACAATTGGGTACCGGAGTTAATTTAACTTCAACATCCGCTACCGGTAATATATCCCTTCTTGCTACCAATGGTTTTTCAACAGCTGCAAACACTGGAACTACCAGAGGTAAAATCATGACCGCAGGAGGTGATATCACTATCAATGCCGATGCAGATAATAACAATAGTGGTCAATTAGATATTGACTGGTTAACGATTGATGGTAGTACGGGTAATGTAAGTGTAGAAGGATCTTCTTACTTATGGAGTACAGAGTCGGGTGTCACCTATCCTGAATTCTATGGTTCAGGAGGGTTAACTTTCAGAACCTCTTTAGGATCAACAACAGCTTTTAACTCATCATGGGTTGCCCTATTTGGCACCAGATCTGCATTATCTTTTGGTCAACCTGGTAATACTGCCGGTGTAGATATTGCCCCTTGTGTAAATTGCAATACATCTGCAATAAATTATACCGGAAAAATACTTGCTGTTTCAGGTCCTATTAATATTGATGGAGGAGCCATCACCATTGGTCAGGCATTAACAGCCACCAATTCTACCATGTTGATCGGTGCAAAAACTTCAGTAACGCAAACAGCTGCCATTAAAGGAGATAAATTAGGGTTGAAGGGCAACGGCAGCTTTACCTTAAATAATATTGGTAATAATTTTGCAACATTTGCAGCGGGTGAGCCTTCTGCTAAAATTGGCAACCTTAATTTCAAAGATTCTTCAGGTGGTTTAATTATTGGTTCTGTAAATCATTCCGGAATTACTTCTACCGGTACCGTTTTAATTGAAACGGAAATTGGTGATATCACTTTGTCGGATAGTATTAACACGACCTCTACCTCTACGGATGCGATTGTTTTAAACGCAGGTAAATCTAAATCTATTGGCGACGTAACCGGTGGAGATATCCTGGTGTCCGGTACCCCTAAAATTACTATGGGCACGGGCGGTATAGCTAAGTTTTACAGTGGTTCTGCCCCAAAAAGTACTGGTTTAACTGCTTTTACAGAAGCCATCAATGTGCGGGAAGGAGTAGATGAAACTACTGCTACTTTTAATCCGGTATTATCCGCTAATAAAAAATATGCCCTATATCGTTTTGGTGAATCTAATTTAGGGAGCATCACTATAGTTAGTTCAGGAGGCGCAGCTATCAACAATGGCTGGGAGTATGTAAATGATACCATTAAAACTACCAGTGGTGCAGGAGTAAGTATTAATGCTTCTGTGTTAGAAAATTACTTGGCTACCAAATCCATTAATGTTCGTGCAGGTAGCATTACGTTTAGTGCCAATGTTAATAGTACCACTGCCAATAATATCTATTTTCTTTCCAATACACACATCAACAATACGGTAGCTACCACCATCACCACACAAGGGGGAGACGTTATTTTGGCTTCGAATGTAGATGATACTGCAGATAATGAAAGCACCATCAATGGGTATGTTCAGATGCGTTTTGGAATATCAGTTACCAGTAACGGAGGCGACATTACAATCGGTGGCGGAAACTTATCCGGAACAGGATATGCACAAGGTTCTTCTGCAGAAGATTACACAGAAGGTATACGAATAGACGGGGTCTTGAATATTAACTCAGGCGGCGGTAATATATTAATGCGAGGTAAATCATATTCCAGAGCAGTGCAATTAGGTTTTGGAGCATCAGGTGTAGGCTTTTATGGTTTAACTACTGCCGGTAGTATTAACAGTGGTACAGGTACCCTTACCATTGATGGCTACAGCCAAACCAGTGGCAGCTCTTATTCTTCTGGTATTTATAGTGGTAGTAATATAAATATAACTTCTGCCAATACCACATCGGATGCTATTAAATTGATCGGTAAAGCAACTGGCACCTCTTTGCAAGCATGGGGTATAGAAACGGAAAATACTTTTTCTGTGATAGCTACCGGAACTGGTGGGGGGATTACCATCAGCACTTCACAACAAAATGTGAGCGATAATTTTGATGCCGTATTTAGAGGAGAGACCAATATTTTAGCAAAAAGCGGCCCAATAAAGTTGTTAGGTGGCCAAGATGGTGGTATTGCCAATGGTAAATGGTTTTTAAGCAATAATTTTTATTTAGGTGCTAAAGCATCATCGGATGTTACCAATAGTTCCAGTGACATTGAATTGGTATATGATATGTTTGATTTCCAGAATTTATTACCAAGAGTTAATACTTCAGGTAAGTTTTCTCTTAAACCTACCCGTACTAGTTTTGGTCAAGGGATTACAACTGCTTGGTTTCTTTTTAACCAAAATGGTCAGACCTTTTCAGCATTAAATTTTGGTAAGCCCGGTAATACGGCTAATATTACCCATGAAACCAATGCGCTTACGGTGGCTGGTCCTGTTAACATTTATGGGGGTCAGGTAGCTATCAATGCCAACCTTACTTCTTCTGCTACCGGCGATATTTTCATTAAATCGCTTTCTTCAGCAAATGCTTCTATATCTGTTAATGCTGGCGTTACCATCGCAAAAACAGGCGGTACCGGTACATTAACCATGCAGGCCCAGGGACGTATTCACAATTCTGGAAGCATCACCGCAACCAGTCCGGGTGTATTGAATACGGTATTATGGTCCGATTTTGATAATTCTAATAATGATGGAGGAGTGGGTTATATTGGTGCAATCACTACCAATGGTGGACATGTTTGGGTTGGAGGTAGTAATTCCAATGGAGGGTCTTATAAGTGGAAGGGATTAACCGTGGGGGATGGTCCTTCTATTGGATCGAATAATTACAACTTTAATGCAATAGATTTAATAGCCGCTATCAATACCAATGGAGGAGAGGTATTGATTTGGGGAGGAGATGGATACAGTGCTACAAATGGTATAGCGGTTTATTCTCTGGGTGCTATTAATGCTGGTAGCGGTAACGTAACACTTATTGCCGATGCAACTTCTGGTACCGCACCTGTAAGCACAACGGGTAAATTGACTCTAGTGCCAAATGGAGGTGCTTATGCATCTGCAACTACATTAACCGGATCAATTTCTGGAAGTGATTTGGCTTTTTCAGCTGCTCCTTATAATGGATTAACACTTAAAAATATTGCCAATTTAGGCGGTTTTTATGTAGGACAATATTCCGGAATGACCGATACAAGTAACAATCCGATTGTTTTAGGTAATACCTCCAGCATAAGCATCAGCGCACCGATTAGTATTGC